>CAZKMH010000046.1:0-14724 GCA_964553395.1 uncultured Rikenellaceae bacterium
GGTTCAGTGCAATGGCATATGTATAGGAATCTTCCATCTGAAGAACATAAGTAGGTTCCTTGAGCGAGATGATATTGCTGTATGTTACTCTCATCGCCTGGTTCTTTTTCCCTGTTTTTGTAGTGATCAGAACTACTCCAAAGGCTGCACGCGAACCATAAACAGCCGAAGCCGAAGCATCTTTTAATATAGTCACATTTTCAATGGTTGCAGGATCAATCAGGTTCATATCCATTTCAACCCCGTCAACCAGGACAAGAGGTGATGTATTGCCTGAAAGTGATCCAACTCCCCTGATCTGCAGTTTTTGTTTGGCTCCCGGTTCACTTCCGCGGTCCCCCATCGTGATAAGCATGCTTGGTTCCTGTCCCTGTAAAAGCTGACTGGTCTGTGCTGCAGGCCTGTTTGCCAGTTCTTCGCCTGTAATTACATCCACGGCACCTGTCAGGTTTATTCTTTTCTGGGTGCCGTATCCCACTACAACTACTTCTTCCAGGCCTGTCAATTCGGCTTCAAGTTTCACATTCACAACAGATTTCCCTTCAATCGGAACTTCCAGGGTCTTGTATCCAACAAAGGAAAAAACAAGGGAAGCACTCATGTCAGAGACGCTTATTGAGAATTTTCCTTCAGGATTAGTGATCACGCCCTGAGTTGTACCTTTAACAATTATATTCACACCAGGCATGGTTTCGCCGGTCTGACTGTCAGTAACTATTCCTGTGACAGTCTGTTGCAGAAGAGGGTCAGCCGCGTATCCTTGCAAAAATCCTCCAAACAGGAAAAATGCAATAATACACATGATTACAAAAGGTCTTTTCAGAGGATCAAAGAATAATTCTCTGAAAGTGTTGTTTTGTTTCATAACTTTTAGAGTGTTTTAAGGTTAATAAATACAGAAAGTGATTTTTTAGATAAATCGCCGGAGTAAATTCCTTATTGTAATAATTAAGGACCATTGATCATTTTAATGGTTTCTCAGACCTTGGTGTTGTTGAAAAGATCCCTTAAAAAATGTTAAAGAGATAAATTTATACTTTATTAACAGTCAAGTCAAGTTTTCATCCGAATATAATTTATTTTTAAAGGTCGGATGGAACCGCACATGATTGAAAATGAATTATTTTCTTACTTGTTTGTGATTGGGCTCAATCATGTGGGTTTCATAAAAGGATTTTCTATTTTTTAACCAAACCAGGGGCGGATCCGTGTTTTGGCTTTTTCGAAGCTCTGTATTGCAAGATTTACATTCTCAACGATCTGGAAATCGAACATGCCCACTTCAATAAAATCGGCTCCATTGTCAAAAGCCCACTGGAAACCCTCTTTAGGGTGAATGGCGCCACCTGCGAGCACCTTGAATCCTACAACCGGCTTTTGAGTTTTTTGAACATACTCTATCGTTTTTTCAGGAAACAGACACCACATATTGTCGTGAAATTCATTGTGATCTTCACTTATATTCCTCCATATTAAAGGATAATAACGGTTTTCCCTTGGAATAGCAGACCAGTACTTATCGTGATGCATGGTTTTATAATAAAAGTCGGGTTCTATGCCTGCCTCATCGCAGGCAATTAATACCTGAACAGAATGAGCTCCAAGACCCGCAGGATAGCCTTGTCGTTTTATGTGATTTACGCATTTCGCTACAACATCGATATCCCCTTCACGCACCCTGTTGTCGCATGCGGCACCCTGAATAAGAATATAATCCACTCCCTGATCGATTGCTCTGTCGACCTGGCTGTAGATATCTTCTTTTGTGGGAACTACATTGATCCAGGTCTGGAAATTGCTGCCGTAAATTTTCCTGTAACGGGTTAACAGAGGTGTTAAATAAAAAAGATTAATCCCGGCTTTTTCAGCCAGAACATAGGTTTCAATTATTTTTCTTTCAGTGTTATAAGCTCTGAAAAGGGAACGGGAATAAAGCAGGTCCCTGGCATGGGCAGTTCCCGACAGGATATTTTGGCCCAGAATTAACCGGCTGACCGGTGGCTTCCCTTTCACCAGGTTGCCCATTGGCATAACTCCTTTTAATTCACTTAATGACTTCTGATCCAATGTAAATGTACTTCCTGAAAAGGCATCAGTACCCGTGTACTTTTTATTACTCGTAAAAGCCCAGGCAAAACCTCCGAGAAAAGGCAGAAAAGCAAGATGCTTCAACAGGTCACGGCGGCTTTGCAAATCTCCGGTTTCAACAGCTGAAAGCTGAGGTTTCCGGCTTTTCATGCGGGAAGGCAAACGTACCCGGAACTTCAGCTTTTTCAGAAGGCTCCGGACACCAATGTCAAGGGTACAGGGGAAGAGCGCCAGAATAACAAGTGCTGCCAGTTCTATGAACGTTTTATCAACCAATAAATAATGGCCCTCCTGAGGAACACCAAAATTATAACCCTGAAACGGCGGATATGCAATATAATAAAAGAACAACATTAATATTCCTGCATATACCGCTGTACGGGCAAAAATACCAAGAAACAATCCTGTTCCTATCAGAATCAATCCCCACACATTCAGAAAATTGACAACATCAAGAATTGTCGGGTCAGAGGCCATTGCATGAAAGAATCCTGACAACAGACCGCGGGTATTGATCAGGTAACTTTCAGCAGACCAGCCGGGATCAATCAACTTAATTATACCTTCATACAGAAGATGCCACCCGATAATGATGCGCAGAATTATAAGACCCCATTGACGGTAAAAGGCCAATTGGGAAGTATTTCGTGATCCTGTCATAATAAGATGGTTTTATTTGGACAAACAAATATTATCTACTAAAACAGCCCTGGTAATTCAGATTTCAAAAAATAATTTTCTTCTATATCAGGTTAAAGTTATAAACTTTACCCTTTAAACTTTTAAAATTCATGTACTTTGTGAATCCTTCGGGTAAACCTTTGAGTGACTTTGTGGTAAAAAAAAATTTAACCACAAAGGATCACAAAGGCTTTCACTAAGGAACACAAAGGAATACAATAAATAAGAATTAAACAGGTTAAAGTTCATAATTTAAATATCTTCTTAAAATTTATCAGATCACCCCCTTTCCCGTTTCCCATAAGGGGGAAAAGCTATATTCACCGGAAATGTTTAAAATGATTTATATCTTTTTTATATGATGTAATCGAAATTTTTTTATATTTTTCCATGTTTAAAGTAAATCTAAGCAATCATGAGAAAGGATTATTCGCGCAGAAAATTCATTAAGCAGACATTAGGTGCAGGTGTTGCAATTGCCGGTGCACAACTGGCTTTTTCTGAGGTTTCCTGTTCGGGAAAGCAGGTTAAAAATCAATACAACCCAAAAGGATTGCCGACTGCTGTTCTTGGAAGTACCGGAGTTGTGATTCCCAGGATTGCCATAGGCCTGGGGAGCAGGTTCCTCAATATCAAGACATTGGAAGAGGCTATTGAGATGTGCAATTATGCCCTTGACAACGGATTATATTACTGGGATACAGCTCATTCCTATGTAAATAATGCCACCGGAGCAGTAAGTGAAGAAAGGCTCGGGCATATTATTAAGGACAGGAGAAAAGAGATCTTTCTGTCGACAAAGATCGCTGCACGTGAAACAGATGCGGCAAAAGCCCAGATTGAACTGAGTCTCAAAAGGTTGCAGACCGACCACCTGGATATGATGAAGATACATTCAGTTACGACACCCGAGGATGTATCTAATATCTGCAAAACGGGCGGAGTGCTTGACCTGTTCTCAAAAATGAAGGAAGAAGGCGTTACACGGTTCATCGGATTCTCCGGACATGCCAGCGCCCAGGCATTGAAAATGATGATCGATACAGGCAGGTTTGACAGTATGCTGTTCGCAATGAATCATTATGCCGGTCCAAGCGACACCAGGCAGGAGGTTGTGATTCCTGCCGCAAAAGAACGGGGAATGGGTATTATGATGATGAAATCTGTCAGGCCCAAGGAGACTATCCAGGGTATCGATATCCGGGAACTGGTGAGGTTTGCACTGTCACTTGAAGGACCGGACGGGCTGGTTGTCGGCATGGATAGCAGGAAAGTTGTTGATTCTGACCTGGAGCTTCTGCGGAATTTCAAGCCTATGAATGTCGAGGAGAAACGGAAATACGCAATGTTATTATCTCCATTTTTCCGTCACGAAAACCTTCCGTGGATGGCCACGGATTACCATGACGGGAACTGGAGCTGATCTGACCTGATCAATTACATTTTGCCGCATCCGGCATCTTACATATAATCTGAACATTCTTCGGGGCAGCAGATCTGTGAAAATCTGCGAAATCCGAGGGGAAGTAATTTCTTTGTGTTCCCGCAGATCTGCGAAGATTTTCACAGATTTTGCACAGATCCGTTAAATTTTCGAAACTGTGGTAAAAAGGTTACTTTTGGATTAAACAAAAAATCCAATCATGAAATCTTTAATGAAATTCTATCCGATTATTGCTGTTCTGATTTGCCTGTTGCAGTTTGGTATTGTTAAAGCCCAGAACCTGAATGACTACCAGTATAAAGGCTCACTGGACATAATGTCAAACAGCGTCCAGAATGATTTCCAGTTCAACGGATACACCAACCACTGGTGGAACGATTACAAAAAGTGGTTCAGATACGGAAACCTTTATAAGATAAGCATCCCGGATGTTGAAAAGAAAATAGCACAGAGCAGAATCGACCTGGCTGAGGATATGAAAGTCCCCGGTTTGTGGATGCAGGAAGGATTCCTGATGAATTGGCTTGCTGAGCCGGGCACTACACTTGACAATCCTTCCATGCAGCAGCTTGTTGAGGCTTCAAACAAGGGCAACGTGCTTGTTTTAGCAGATCCTTCTGCAGAAACAGGAAGGAGTATCATGGAGAAATATAAGGGTAATGATCCGTGGAAACAGACATTAAAAAGCTATCAGTTCAATGATCCCTCATTAATAAAAATAGATGCATTCATTCTTGAAAACGGCAACCGGAAAATATTTGTCATTGCATCAGCCGATCCCGCTTCACGATTAAAAATTAAGGAACTGATGGATGACACAAAGAAAGTTGTGTCCACATATGATATGCATAAAGGATGGTTTGGAACCGAGACACTACTAAAATCTGTTACATGCACTCCCGGGCACCCGCTTGAAATTATCGGAAAGGGAATGAATGAAGGAAATACTTGGTTTGTCTTCAGCGGGTATATGGACTTCTTTATGAAAAATGAACTTGCAGACTGGCTTTCAAGGACCAGGATGCCGGTTGTGGCTGATGTGGGATTTTCACCCATTTTTGGACTGGATGACTATGACGGACTGCAGGTGCAGGACATGCAGACAAGGCAATCGTGGATTGATTTTGCGCATAAGAAGAATGGGTTTGTTTTCCATCCGGTTGATGATGATGACGGTGAGTCCTATCTTTTTGACGGATACCTTGCAAATGCAGGGAACAAGCTTCAGATCGATAATGAAGATGTCCCGTTTATTGTCCGTTCCGGCACTCTGCTCGGAGATCTAATTCCATCAATGGTCCTGTTTGTCAAAAAAGGAGAAAAACTTTCACAAAAACAGATCTACAATGCAATAATGGAAAGGCGTGAAGTTGGCGTATTGGAAGACGGAGTGGTCATGGGGCCAGCTCAATTCCGGACCACCATGCAAATGCTTATGCTTGACAGGCTTTTCCTTGAAAATTATTATGGTGACCGGATCGATCTGAATGCAGAAATTAAGGGATATACTCTCAACCTCACAATTTCAAATACTTTTGATAATCCGGTAAGCGGTAAATACGACGTTCAGCTTCCCGAGGGAGTGCTATCGGATGAATTACTGTCGGGCTCATTGACACTACCGGCTAAAAGTAGTAAGACAATCCAGGTCAGTTTAAGACCTGATGCAAAGGGAATGGATTATCCGAATCCGGTTGCAGCAGGCTTTCAATGGGGTGATAATAAGAAATATACGATGTGTGTACTGAACATGCCTCCGGCTATCTCAGTCCACAGGCTGTTATACGGACATGCACCGCTGGTAAAATACCCGGTGAGCATTCATAATTTTACGAATGAAACCAAATATCCGGTAATCCTTAGGGTATTCGAAAAAAACAAGCCTGCTAAACCTGTCTTTACAGAAACTCAATTTGGGAACAATACATTGGGAACCTATACCGATTTGAATTTTGAATTAAAAGTTCCTGCAGGAATTTATGATGTGGAAGTTACAGCTCTCGGAGTAAAGACCATAAATCAGCTCGGTGTTGGTAAAGCGGTGGGCGCTGTGCTGGCATACGAACTCGATCTGAATTCAGACGGAGTGAATGAATTCAGGCTTGAAAATGACAGTGTACAGGTAACCCTTCTTGCAACCGGTGCCAGGGTAATAGAGTATATTGTTAAGAGCCGGAATGACAATGTTCTTTTTAAATTATGGCCCGAAAAATCAGGCGATGATAAAAGGCCTAACCGCAGCTGGGGTTATTATCCGTACGGGGGATTTGAAGACTTCCTGGGCCAGGCCAGTATGGAAACCCATAAAGTGTACGATGCAAAACTTTTAAAGAGCAAAGGCGATTATGTACAGGTAAAAATGAGTGCAGATTATTACGGTAATAAACTTGAGAAAACCTTCACCCTGTATGGCAATTCTCCACTGCTTGAAGTAAGGTATGCGCTTAATTTCATTAATCCTGAGGCGAATGTAATAGGTCCTCAGCCGATCCTGGAGCTCGGAAAGGTTCACGGGACCGAGGATGTATTTACTGTTCCGGTTATCGGAGGAATGCAGGAATTCAGGATGAGACCTGAGCAATATTATGGCAGGGCATTGATGATTGAAGAAGGCTGGAATGCAGGTTATGACACAAAAGAAAAGGTCTCCTTCATAGGAGCATTTCCGGTTTCACAGCCTCATTTTCTGCATATGTGGATGAATCATCCTGTTAATAATGATGCACATTACTATTATGTTGAATTCCAGCCATGGACCCCGATTTATCAGAAAACAACCATGTATTTCACCTATTATCTTTGGGGGACAGGAGGTCCATGGGAGGCAGGCTTAAAAGAACTTCGAAACAGGAATCTTATATCTGTACGAAAAAATTAATACCAAAATCACAGACAATGAAATCAAATAAATTTTTTATAAGGATATTGTTATTATTCTTATTGGGCATTTTTCCTGCAGGGATTATTCATGCGAAAGATGAGCTGAAGATTAATAAAATCGAGTTGGGTTATCCCTGTCCTGCCATACCGTTTTATTATGTTGAAGCTGACCTTGAATTACCACGGGCCAGCATCATTGAAGTTGAAATAACTGTAAACGGTAAAGTCCTGAGATATTTAAATCTCCATAAAGTCAATGAGATAAAAGATTATGCCAGACCTACACTTACACATCGCCCTCCTTCGGGAGCGGGTCTTTCCCAGGATATTACTCTCTATAAGGATCTCAATGTTATCGGATGGGTAAAGTGGCAGCCCGGGCAAAATTATGAAGTGAAAATAAGTGTCAGGTTGAAAAAGAATGTTCAGGTCTCTGCAGGAGATCAATTTATTTCTTCTGTAAAAAATATCACAGCCCCTGAAAAGGCAACAGTTTTCGATTCTGCCTGGAAAAACTATAAATCCGTTGTGCTCAGTGAAACAGCAGGAATTGACAGAAAATCTGAACCTGTTGAAGTTCTGCTGCCCTTCTATCCCGATGAAGCGAAAGATCTTAAAAGGGTAATACGGGTAGTTTCGGTTGATCCGGTAACCTATGAAGTGAGGGAAGTACCCTCGCAGGTTTACGATGTTCAGGAATATCTTGTTGAGGACGATCTGGCACCGGATGCCACCGGCAGGCCAACAAGGGATGTCCCTGTGTGGTTGCCGACAGTTACTGCCCGGTTGTCTTTTCTTGCCGATGTCCCTGCAAGAACGAGCCGTGTTTTTCTTGTATACTATAATAATGAAGATGCATTGGCTAAAGTTTATAAATCCGACCTTGTAGTGCAGGGCGAAGCTCCCGGACTTCAGATTGAGAACGAATTCATATCTGTGGTTTTACACCCGAAATCAGGACATCTTGATCAGATATCACTTAAAAAGAAACCTGAATTCCCATTATATCACCGTAAAGAAACCAACGGTGCAATACACTGGAATCCGGAAATATACACTCCGCCCAGACCATGGACTCACACATCGGACTGGGATCCTCCGCAGAATATTAATTCTTTTACAGGTCCGGTAAAGGCTTTGAGCGAGGTATGGGGAAATCTGCGGGAAATACCCGAAGTTGATGCATCCGTAAGGTATGAGTTTTATCCCGGGAAGCCTTATTTTATTAGCTCAACAGTTCTCAGAATAAATGAGACTATGCATTGTATTGCTCTCAGGAATGCAGAAATAGTGATTAAAAGAGAATTGATCACCCACGCTGCATGGTACGATGTAATCCGGGATACGGTAATTACCTATGATGTGACGAAAATGCCTGACCTTACTGATCTTATGATGGAAGATGATGTTCCCTGGATCACTTTCTATAATGAAAAGGAGGGTATCGGTTTTGCAGGGATTCAGCTCAGCTATTCAAATGCTGGTCTTGAATCTTCACCCCGGCTGCTTAATCCGTTCTTTTATATTACAGGTGGTCCGTGGATATACTGGGCAAGGGCATTGTCACTGAGCTTCCTGTCGTCAAATATGCAACAGATGATCCCTGCTATGAAAGGAAATATTTTTTCGGAAAAATGGGCTTATCTGGTTTATGAAACAGATAAGGATTCCAAACCGTATTCCCCAGTACTTAAATGGCAGGAAGCATTAAAGAATCCTTTAAGAATTAAACTTGTTGAAGAGGTTGACGACAGGGTATCAAAAACTGTCACCGAGCTGTTTGTCGGGGATGGCAAGAGCGGATGGGAGGGAAGAGAGACAGGGAGAAATGTACATTAAAAAACCCCGGTCCTGCTCAGGGGGACCGGGGATCAGCTCCCAATTAAGGGAGGAGAGGAGTCAGGGATCTTTTAATTCCACCCGGGATTCTGGGGCATCGGATGGGTCAGGTTGGCATCAATGACGATCTGCGGGATCGGGAATATTGTATCCCTATCGGTAATATGTTGTCCACCGTTCTTATTGTGCAATCTTGTCCTTTCAATCCATTTATGGGTCCTTAGCAGGGTATAGCGGCGGTGTTCCTCAAATATAAGCTCCCTTGATCTTTCATCAAGAATGAAATCGATTGTAACATCACCTGCCGTGATCAGGGATGCGTTAGCTCTTTGCCTGAGGACGTTTATCGTAGCAGCGGCAAGATCCGGCTGGTTAAGCTTAAGCTGTGCCTCGGCCTTGATGAGGTATGTCTCCGCAAGCCTGAGGTATGGCTGATCTTTATTTGACGTAGCACCACCCGGATTCACCGGATCTGCACTATCGAATTTTCTCGAATATGGCCAGTTTCGGTACGGGACCTTTTCATAAACTATATCCTCATCCCATTTCATCCAGATAGTATCACCATATGAATAGCCGGCAGGTAATCTGTCTGCAGCTACGGGGGCATTTTGTTCAGCATCCTTTAATATGAAGAACTTCCTTATAATATGATGTGATCCCCTGTCGTCCTCCTGCTGGTATAGATCCATTGCAAATTTTGTGAAGGATACTTTCGCCTGGGCCCTGCCTCCGCGTTCAACTGTCATTTGCAACGGACTTACACCACCTATGGAATATACATACCATTCACTGTTGTGCCAGCGGCGCATTATGTTGTTGCCTCCGGGAGCGCTGTGTTCTCCGCCAACCGTTCCATAGGCCCACTGCCATACCCAGAGCGCTTCGGTATTACCCTGGTGGCGGTTTGCGTTACCCTCAAGGAATATGTCAGAAAATGGTGTTCCGGGTAAGTTTTTATTTACACCAAACCGTGCTGTGATCAACGAGTATTGTGGTGTGTTGATCACCTTGTCAGCCCAGAATAGAGCACTATCGGGCTTATTAACAACAAGATACATTTCAGCAAGGTAATGCTGAACAGCTCCTTTCGTGATTTTTCCGGCTACAGATGGTTCAACCGGGATTGACTTTTCCGCTGATAAAAGATCGATTATGATCTGCTTTCTGACCTCAGCCACCGGCGATCTTACCCAATCGGTTCTGATTGTCGATCCAAGTGATTCCTGAAGGTTCAGGGGAACATCACCCCACAAATAGCTAAGGTGTCTGTAAGCCCAGGCTCTTAATGCTTTTGCTTCACCTATTATACGGCTCTTGTTTTCATCCGGTGTGGAACTTCCTCCTGCCCAGTCAATTTCGGGTTTATTTTCAGCATTATTGATTATTGTATTGGCAGCATTTATTATTTTATAAAGCCAGATAAAGTGAGCTTCTAGATTTGTATTTTCGGGACTGTTAAGATCTCCCCATAGTGCGGCACACACAACAAATCCTCCCGCCAGTCTGTTTGCACACATATTATCTGTAGCATTCGATGCTATTTCAAACCTCAGGAAGTTGGATCCTCCTACAGGATCATCACTTTCACCCTCTCTTTCCTGGCGCACCAGTGTATACAAGCCATTCAGGCCGGCCTCAAAGCCGGCGAGGCTCGTATAAAGTGATTCAGTGGAGATCAGGTGGGGCGGATTTTCTTCAAGCCATTTTTCAGCGCAACCTGTCAAGAGTACAGCAACTGAAAAAATTGTTGCTTTATATATTGTATTAATTTTCATGGTTTTTATTATTTGGTTTTTAACACTATCAGATATCAGAATCCAAGATTGAGCCCGAATACAAATTCTTCCTGTAAGGGAAAATTCCTCTGTAAATCTAACTCCGGATCCATTCCTTCCCATTCTGTAAATGTAAACAGGTTACGTCCGGTAACGAAAAGTCTGAGCTTTTCGACACCAGTCCTGCTGGTCAGACTTTGCGGGATTTCATAAGAAAGAGAAACGTCCTTTATACGGACAAAGCTTGCATCATCGAAATAATTTGCCATCTCTACAACATCGATTCCTGCCATCCTTCCTGCATGTATATGGTTTATATAGAAGTTGTTTTCAGGATGCTCAGGTGACCACCTTTTTTTATTAATTGTATTCCGGCGAACTCCTTCATACACATCATCCACCATAAACTCATTGTGTTTTGTCACTCCATGGACTCCATGTACGAAAACTTCAAGTCTGAGATTTTTCCAGGAGAATGAGTTGGTTAATCCCCAGAGAAATTTTGGATCCTGCTGACCCACTATCTGCCTGTCTTCTGCGGTAAGCATATAATCGCCATTGACATCCCTGAGTTTAATAAAGCCCGGTTGAGAGCCCCACTTTGCAGCTTCTTCGGCTTCATCCTCCTTCCACACACCGTCAATGACATAATCATAATTGACCCTGATGGGTTGTCCGATGAACCAGCTGTTGCCAACATCATCAATCTCCTCTCCTGATTCATCCATAAATCCGTAGAGTGATAAGATCTTGTTTTTCATGAAAGCCATATTTCCGGATATTGTCCAGGAAAAGTTTGTTGTCACAATGTTTCTTGAATTGATTGTCATCTCAAATCCTGTGTTTCCCGTTTTGCCGATATTCTGGGTCACAGATGTGATGCCCTGCACTGCAGATATGGTCCTGTTGAGCAACAGGTCAGTAGTGGTAGTTTTGTACAGGTTAAGGTCACCCGTGATCCTGTCCTTGAATAATCCAAAATCAAGGCCAAGATTGGCTGTTCTGGAAGATTCCCAGCCGAGATCATCCATTCCGATGGTGCTTGGAATATAACCAGGGACTGGAATTTGTGAAGTAATCCAGTCGGCTGAGCGCAATCTGGTGATGGTTTCATACGCAGCAACTGCCTGGTTTCCGTTTAATCCGACCGATGTTCTCAGTTTCAGGTTATTAAAGATTTCTTTCAGTGGGAAAAAATTTTCTTTTGCCAGGTTCCAGCCCAGAGCCACCGAAGGGAAAACTCCCCACTTGCTCTTTGTTCCAAAACCTGAGTAGCCATCTCTGCGGACAGTCATGGTAATAAGGTAGCGGCTGTCATAAGTGTAGTTCAGGCGGAGCATCTGAGATATAAGCACGGATTTATTAAACGAATAAACCGGCTGGCTTACCTCTGCCTGACCTGCCGAATACCATTTCAGAAAGTCATGAGGATATCTGCTTGCAACTTCTCCGTTCCTGGTACTGTCATTTTTTTCAAAGCTGTATAAAGCTGTGGCAAAAATTGTATGCTTCCCGATCGCTTTATTGTACGAAAGTATATTTTCGAGTACTATGTTATTAAAGAGTGTCCGGTCGGTGCTTGAACTCCCGTTTACTTCATATCCTGTTTTCCCATCGACTGCCTGGTAAGTAGCTTCATCACGCATTTTAACCCTTATTCCTGAATTAAGCCGGTAACTTAAGCCTTTGAGAAAAGGGAAATTAATAATGGCATAGTTGTTTGTCATTACCTGGTAAGATTTGTCAACATCTTCCCAAAGAGTTGACTCAAGGGGGTTGGCAAAATATGGATCTTCCGGCCAGGGATAAATAGTCAGGTTACCATTGGCATCATATACTGTTGAAAGAGGATTCATCCTGGTTACACCTGCGTCGGGAGCTACGCCACTTGCATCGTCAAAGGATAATTGCGTTCGGGTACCGATTGTTAACCAGTCAGCCACTTTTGTGTCGATATTGATCCGGTTCGTTATACGTTTATAGTCATCATTGACCACAATTCCCTTAACATCGAGAAGGCTACCCCCTATATAATATGTTGTGCGTTCAAATCCTCCCGAGAGTGAAAGGTTGTGTTCCTGGCTGTGACCCTTGCGCATGGCAAGATCCATCCAGTCGACCCACTCACCTGAGTCGTAAACTGCCTGTTCAGAGCTTGAGATCGAATTAGGCTGCCGATCAAGTTTGAATTTATAAAACTCTTCACCATTCATCAGGTCGGGAAGGTTTGCAAATCTTTGAAATGAATATTTACCGTCGTATGAAATCACAGGAGCTCCTGCAATCCCTTCCTTGGATGTTATGAGAATTACTCCGTTTGCTCCTCTTGAACCGTAAATTGCAGCCGCCGAAGCATCTTTCAGTATTTCAATTGATTTGACATCATTGGGGTTAATGTCCCTGATCTCTCCACCGTAAGGAATTCCATCGACAACGATCAGCGGTTCATTGCTTGCCAGAATGGAGTTCCGGCCACGGATCATAATTACTTCCTCCGGTGCAGCACCGGCCGAGGTGGTTTGGATCATCACCCCGGGGATGGCTCCCTGAATTGCCTGGGCTATATTAAGATTGGGCATCATCTCCAGCCGGTCACTTGGCATGGATGCTACCGTACCGGTAATATCGCTTCGTTTCTGTGTTCCATAGCCCACGACAATTACTTCTTCAAGCCCGATTGCCAGTTCAGCCATGGTTACATCAATCCTGGTCAGAGCTCCGATCACGACATCCTGTGGTTCCATCCCGACAAAGGAGAAAGTCAGACTCCCTGACCCTGCCGGAACATTAATGCTGTACCTTCCATTAATATCGGTCATTGTACCCACCATCGTGCCGGTAACAACAACATTTACTCCGGGAAGTGGTTCTCCATCCTGATCTTTAACAGTACCTGCAACAACATTTTGCTGGAGCAAGTCTTTTGGTGTAATAACAATAAAATTGTTATCAAGGACTTTATAGCTTACTGCAGTATTGTCAAGAACCACAGACAATAAGCCATCAATAGACTGGTCAGAAGCGGAGAAAGTCAGCTTTTTATCAAGGTCGGTGAAATCAGCATTGTAGAAAAACCTGAACAAGCTTTCGTTTTCTATTGTTTTCAGTACATCCCTGATAGACTGGTCCTTAATATCGAGATCGAACCTGGCCTGTTGTGAGTAAACAGATGCCGCCAGGTTGACTGAAAGGATACATGTTAATAAGACTGATAATTTCATAACACGTAAAAACTTTAGTGAAGTGGGAGGAAGTTTGAAATAGTACCTCCCTGAATAAATTTTTTTCATAAATTTGTAATGTTAGGTTTTAATGTGAGATTAAGACATGACGAATTTTTTAGGGGGAGCAGGTGCAAACTGCTCCCTTTGCTTTAAGGTGGTTTCAAAGTTTTCATTTTTCTTTTTCTGATTTAATAAAGGATTAATTATTTCGGGACATTACTTCTTTGAATTTTTCACTTGCATTAAGATCCAGTGAAAGTCTTAACGTATCCTTACTGATTGTATAATAAATCGGAGCAGTGAATTTCAAAGCACTAAGTAACTGATCCACAGTTTCATTCTCTATAGTTCCGGTGAATTTAAAATTTTTGAGTTGCTCATCCTCAAATATGATCTTCAGATTGAAACGGCGTTCAAGCATTGGTACAAGGGTGCTTAACGGTTCCCTGTCAATGATCCATCTTGGATCTTTCCATGAAGTATATAATTCTGTCCTGACATTTGGAATGACAGCTATATTTTTAAGGTCAGTTACCTTGTTTTTGGTGTCAGGAAGTATGATTCTCTCTTCAGCGCTTTCGGTATATTTTACTTTTTCGCTGGTTTCCTTATGATAAATGAGTTTATCTTTCGGCTTGAGCAAAACACTCTCTTTCCTGTCGGCAATACTTAAGAATCTGACATCGATCTTCCCCTCTTCCAGTGTTGTTGAGATTGTTTTTTCATCAGGGTATGACTTGACATTAAAACGGGTACCAAGGGCATGGATTGCTATATCCTGAGTATTAAC
>CAZKMH010000047.1:0-14652 GCA_964553395.1 uncultured Rikenellaceae bacterium
AAAGACAAAAAGCGGTGATACCGATATTTTAGGCATCGTATGCAATGCGGTAACCACCGGCCTTGAACCGGGACGCAAGCCTGTTGCCCGGGGTAAAGATGAGCCCAGCGAAGAGGCAATTTACCAGGCAGGCACCTGGGTGAACTGGACCAAACTCGCACTCCGCACAGGGCAAACACAGGAACACAATATCTCAGCTTCCGGAGGCTTCGGTGACACCAAATTCTATTTCGGGGGAGGACTCACTGATATTAAAGGCGTAGCCAAAAATGATGATTTCAAACGTCTCTCCACAAGGATCAATGTTGAAACAAAAATCCTTGACTGGGTATCGATTGGGACCCGCACCCAGTTCACATATGATGACGCAAGCGGGGTAGAAGCTAACTTTCAGACTGCACTTCATACAAATCCCCTGGGTACGGCATACGACGAGTTTGGTAATTACACCATATTCCCGTGGCCGGAAAACATAATAGTTGTAAACCCTTTGGGCAACCTGCTCTATGATAACCTTGACAAGGCATACCAGGTCCTGACCAACAACTATCTTATTGTCGATGTTCCCTTTATCAAGGGTTTAAGCTACAGGCTGAATACCGGAGTAAGGTTTCGGTTCACCAACACGGCCACTTATGAAGGAAGGAACACTGCTTCCGGAATTGCCGACCTTGGGGATGCCGGGACAGGAAACTCCGTTAACAGCAACACTGTTGTTGAGAATATTTTATCCTATAACAGGGATTTCGGAAATCACACAGTGTTTGTCACCGCGTTATATAGCTATGAGGGAAATAAGCGTAATTCAAACTCACTGGATGCCAAGAATTTCCCCAATGATTTCCTCAGCTGGTATGCATCAGCACAGGCTAAAATTATTGCCCCTGAACTTGATTTCAGTGAATCAGCACTTGTCTCACAGATGCTCAGGGTGAACTATTCCTTTGCCAGCAGATACCTTCTTACACTCACAGTGCGCAGGGATGGCTTTTCAGGATTCGGAAGCAATTCCAAATGGGGAGTTTTCCCCTCTGCCGCTTTCGGATGGAACATTGCAAACGAAAATTTCTTTCCCCTGAAAGATCTATTCAACCAGTTGAAACTAAGGGTTTCATACGGATTGAACGGGAACCAGGCTATCGGAGCATACGAATCCCTCTCTAAATATGTTGTTGCAAACATGACTGCCGGCGACGAAACCGTTATCGGTTATAAACCCAGTCGTCTGGGACTTGACAATCTTGGATGGGAGTCGTCAAGAACAATTAATGCGGGACTCGATTTTGGATTGTTCAAAGACAGGTTATCAGGTAACCTTGACTGGTATCTGACAAATACTTATGACCTGCTTCTGGACAGGAGCATTTCGGTCATCCATGGCATCACTGAATTTACTACCGACGACTGGTTGCATCCTGCTATAACCTCGAATATTGGCGAAACACAGAACACAGGTATTGAGTTTGTCCTTAATTCCAGGAATATAGTAACAAATAAATTCCAGTGGTCAACTACAGGTAATATTTCCTTCAATAAGAATAAAATCGTCTCGCTTTATGGTTTGCTTAATGAAGAGGGACAGGAAATCGATGATGTTTCCAATCTCTGGTTCATTGGTAAGCCTATCGCTGTAAATTTTGATTATGTCTGGGACGGTGTCTGGCAGCTGGGTGAAGAAACCGAGGCAGCTACATACGATACTCAACCGGGTTTTGTCAAACTTAAGGATGCCGATCCCAACGGTGAGATCGATTCAAAGGACCGTCAGATTATCGGACAGAAAGATCCTAAAGTACTCTGGGGTTTGACGAACACATTCAGTTATGGCAATTTTACTCTGAGTGTTTTCATGCACGGACTACATGGGAGAACTACCCGGGACCTTTTAATGAATGACGATGTTCAGGGTGCAGAAGTAAGATACAATACCCGTAAAAAGAACTGGTGGACACCCACAAATCCCACAAATGACTGGGTTATGAACAGGGAACTGGCAAATCAATGTCAGGGAGCTACCGGACGGATCTATGCAAGTTCAGACTATGTCCGGCTAAAAGATGTTTCCCTTGGTTATGATCTGCCAAAAAGCTTTATAGGCAGAGTCGGGATCAGTAAATTGAGGGTGTTTGTAACAGGCCGTAACCTTGCCACAATAACCAAATGGCCGGGAATGGATCCGGATCTTGTTGATGATAACAGCCAAAGGAGGATTCCAATGCAGAAAGAATATGTATTTGGACTGAATCTGGGATTTTAAGTTACGCTAACATTTAAATATTTACATTATGAAAAATTTATTTCAACATATAATTAGAGTAACGCTGGTCGTATTCTTGCTGACAGGATGTTCAAAAGATATTCTCGATGAAAATCCTCCGCATATTTTAGCCGGGGAAACAATATTACAGGATTATGCCGGTTTTGAGGCCGGTTTGAATGGTCTCTATAATATTGCCAGACACTCGAGATGGCAGTCTGAAAAGATTGAGAATGCAATCAATGGCGTGGATAATTTCACAAGTAACTACCGACGTAGTGACATTTTCTGGAACTGGGGACCAACAAACAGTCCTGATGATGATGATCTGCTCGAGACTTTTGCATGGTTATACGAAGTGGTTAATTTTGCAAATACACTCATAGCAAGGGCAGAGAATCCGGATGTAGACTGGACAATCGGGGGTGATCCTGCAAATAATAAGAACAGGGTGATTGCAGATTGCAGGGCTATACGTGCATGGGCTTACAGACGTCTTGCTTACGGTTGGGGCGATGTTCCTATGCCTCTTGAGGAATATTCAGGATCAACAATCAGAACAGACTGGGAACGTACTCCTGTACTTGATGTAAGGAAGCAGGCAATCAGGGATTATAAATTTGCACAGCAATATATCCCGGATGAAGCCTCACTGCAGGGGAGGATGACAAAAGGTGCATGCCAGACCCTTCTGGCCGAGATGTATCTGACAATCGGCAAACCTGACAGTGCACTTTACTGGTGCGACCAGGTTATCAGCAATCCGGCTTATGCACTTACAACCGCAAGATATGGCGTTTTCAGAACTGATCCTAATGGCTCTGCATTCGGTGATATGTTTAAGGAAGGCAACCAGAACCGCGAGGATGGAAATAAAGAAGCTCTGTGGGTATTCCAGTTCCAGATATATGCTGTGGATGAACAGGGTAACCAGATGAGCCGTTCCGTTACCGGCAATTACAATCAATGGGTAATTCCCGGAAAAGGAGGAGAAACGGGTAAAAGAGCTCTTCAGTACACCTATGAGAGAGGTGGCAGGGGTAAATCATATTTTACTCCTACTAAATGGTGGGTTGACAGCTACGAAGATCAGGATGACAGAGCCCAGAACTATATTCTGAGGAAGTACTTCATTCTGAACAATGCCGCCGCCAATGCTCCTTATCCTGCAGATCTTTTGCCTGCCGGTTACGCTTATGGTGATACAGTAAAATGTACCTGGTCGGCACCTATCACAGCATCACACAGGAGCCTGCCTGACTGGCCATACTCCAGGAAAGGTGAGGGAACCGATCCGGCAAACATGGGAGCGGATTTCAGCTGGGCCGATCAGATTTATATAAGGCTGGCTGATACATATCTCCTTAAAGCCGAGGCACAACTTAAGACTGGTCGTCCCGACCTGGCAGCCACAACCATCAATGTCATCCGCCAGAGATCAAATGCAACACCCATTCCGGCAGATTCTGTTGATATTGATTTCATACTTGATGAAAGGTCACGTGAACTGATAATTGAAGAAGAACGAAGAGGCACCCTGCTGAGAACCCGCAAGTGGATTGAAAGGACAAAGAAGTACAATAAATTCGGAAGTGAAAATATCACCTTGCGAGACACTCTCTTCCCGATCCCGCAGGATGTCATTGATGCGAACCTGACTAAAGAGTTTCCTCAGAATCCGGGATGGTAACGGACTGATTTAAGGTCAGATTAAAATATAAACCGGGATTGTTTAACTGCAATAACTGCCTCCCACTTCCGGGAGGCAGATTTTGCATTGTAATTATTCTGAATATGGTATCACGAAGAAAATTTATTAAATCATCTGCCTTTGCCGGCACTGCAACATTAGCAGGTGGCATGTTTCAGGTATTGCCTTCATGCCAGGCAAATCCGGGAAGAATAACGATAAAGTCGATCGGTTCAAGGTACGAGAGAGAACCACTGGTCAGGCCTTTTGGGTTTAAAGGTATTTATCAGAATGAGTTCTGGATCGCTGCTGCATTGATAGAAAGTAATTCCGGTATCAGGCATGTCGGATTGCAGACCCAGTGTCTTGCCTGGAGTGATCTTGATGTATTTTTAGCTCATTCTGAGGTAGATGGAAATATGCTGCTCATAAAAACACTTGATTATGCATTACAGCAAATCAAGGGTCAGTCATTCAGGAATCCCATAGAACTCCAGGATGCAATATTGGCTGATGTTCATAAATTCGGGCAGTCGCTTACCGGAAGGATGAACCTGAGGATGACCTTTACTCTCAGTTCAATGGTCGCACTGGATAATGCATTATGGATGCTCTATGCGGAGGAAAACGGGTACAAAAATTATGATGAGATGATACCCCCGGAATACAGGCAGGCTTTTGGAAATCACAATAAGTACGTAGCCCATGTTCCGCTGATGGCTTATGCGATTCCGCTTGAGGAGATAACCCAGGCTGTTGACCAGGGATACTTTTTTATGAAGATAAAGATAGGCCGTCCTGGAACTCAGGAGGAAATGCTTGAAGGTGATAAAGAACGGATCGAAGCTATACACAAACTGATTGGTCAGAGGGAGACTTCGCATACACTCAATGGCAAAATACCTTACTACTTTGATGCCAATGGCCGGTATGAAAAGAAAGAAACCCTGGAAAAGCTTCTTGAACATGCGAAAAAAATCGGAATGTTCGATCAGATCGCGATCATTGAAGAACCATTTCCTGAAGAGGCCGACATCAGCGTTGGAGATCTCGGAGTAAGGATCGCTGCTGATGAAAGCGCCCACACCGCTGAAGATGTGGTAAAGCGTATCCAGATGGGCTATAAGGCAATTGCACTTAAGTCGGCAGCCAAAACACTTAGCATGACTATGAAGATGGTAAAAGTGGCTCACGAAAACAATATTCCCTGCTTTTTGGCTGACCTCACCTGCACGCCGATCCTTGTTGACTGGAATAAGAATGTTGCAGCAAGGCTAACTCCATTTCCGGGCATAAAGGATATGGGCCTGCTCGAATCGAATGGTCATCAGAACTATGTCAATTGGAAAGATCTGGTAAGCTACTGTCCATATCCCGATGGCTCCTGGGTAGAATCCCGGAATGGTTTATATAACCTTAATGACGAATTTTATGAAAAGAGCGGTGGTGTTCTTAAATCTTCTGAACATTATCTTAATCTGTTTAAAAAATAGAAAAAAAGTCAGAAGTCCGAAGTCCGAAGTCCGAAGTCCGAAGTTCTTTATTGCCAACTGCCAACTGCCAACTTCTGTCTTCCGACTTCTGACTCTAAAAAAATAAATTCAAACTATGAAAAACATCAAAACTCCCCTTGCATTATTACTGCTCATTTCAGTATTGTGCATAGATCTGCTTAATGCACAGGTTCAAAATAATTTCCCTGAATTTAAAGTCTCGCTACAAGAGAGGTTGCCCGCTGAAGGAGAAACGGGCTCATACTATATAGCCAGTGAGATACAAAAATGGAACCCTTCTGAAACAGCAATCATTATTTGCGATATGTGGGATCATCACTGGTGCAAAAGTGCTGAAGAAAGGGTGGCAGAGATGGCCCCTTTCATGAATAATGTGATTACAATTGCCCGTGACAGGGGGATCCTGATTGTGCATGCTCCTAGCGATTGCATTTCATTTTATAAAAACCATCCGGGACGGAAGCTTGGCCAGAAATATAAGAACAAAAAAGCAATGAGCCTGATCAGCAGCAATAAGCTCGACTCAGAAAAAGATGCTGTATGGCCAATTGACCAGTCTGACGGAGGCTGTGACTGCGAACCTGAATGCAAGCAGGGTCCGCCATGGCCATGGACCCGCCAGACAGATCTGATTGAGATATCCGATAAAGATGCTATAAGCGATTCTGGAGCAGAAATCGGTGGACTATTCTATCAGAGAGGGATTAAAAATGTCATCCTGATGGGTGTACATACCAACATGTGTGTTATCGGACGTTCATTCGGACTGCGAAATATGGTGAGGTTGGGCATGAATGTGGTGTTGATGCGCGATATGACTGATACCATGTATGACTCAAAGCAGTGGCCTGATGTGAATCATTTTACCGGTAACAGCCTCGTTAATGAATATATTGAAACTTATGTCTGTCCGTCAATTGTATCCACTGATTTTACCGGACAGAAGCAATTCCGGTTTAAGGAGGACATCAGACCTGTTGTGGCCTTCTTAACTGCTGAAAATGAATATAGTTCCAACATCACCTTACCTGAGTTTGCTCATGAATTGCTTCTGAGCCAGGATGTGAACTGCGAATTTGCTGTTGGCAAACCTGTTGATCAGGGCGATGACAGGCATAACCTTGAAAATCTTCAGATACTGGAGGATGCCGATCTGGCTGTGATTTATGTCAGGAGAAGAGGTCTTGAACCCGGGAAAATGTCACTGCTTAAGAATTTTGTAAATAGCGGAAAGCCGGTTCTGGGGATCCGTACAGCCAGTCATGCCTTTGATCCCAGGATCAAACCTGAACAGAGCAATCCTTATCTGGCCAGTCTTGCCAGCTGGCCTGAATTTGATCGTGAAATCCTTGGAGGAAATTATCTGGGTCACTCCAGCTCCGATGCCAAAGCAACTACTATTTTATCAGCAGTACCGGGAATGGAAGGACATCCTTTACTTAAAGATGTTAAACTTGAAGGATTTACCAGTTCAGCATCGTTATACAGGAACCAGTCACTCCGGTCGGAAAGGGCGCAGGTAATTATGATTGGAACAATCCAGGGTCTGCCCCCGCAGCCTGTGCTATGGATAAACAACACAGGCAATAACAAAGTAATCTATTCCTCATTCGGAGCTGTCAGCGACTTCAGGAATGACAGTTTCAGGCAGATAATGAGAAATTCCGTGAGCTATCTCCTGAATTTTGGTATAAATAAAACAGGTAATCATAAAAACAAGTAGTCATGGTTTCAGGAAGAAAGTTCATTAAAACAACAACAAATTACTTGCATAAGCATAAACATTGAAAACACAATGATTAAATTGTGGTATAGTTACCGGATTTACTATAATTAATTTGCTATGGGAATACTGAATGGTAAGAACGCTTTTATAACAGGCACTTCACAAGGAATCGGAGCTGCTATAGCTGAAAATCTGATAAAAGCAGGTTGCAATGTCTGTATGCATTATTTTACTTCAGACCAGGAACCAAAGAAACTTCAGAAAATTGCCGAAGAGAACAACCAGAAAGCAATCTGTGTTAACGGTGATTTAACCAGGGAGGCTGATGTTGTAAAATGCGTTAAGGACGGAGTTGATTATTTACATTCGTTTGATATTTTAATAAACAATTCAGGATCACTCATCAGTCGAAGCTATATCCCTGAAATAACTCTCGATTACTGGGAGAAAGTTATTAATATCAACATCACTACTATGATGCTGGTTACGAAAGAATTGCTTCCCTATTTTAATCACCAGGATGGAGCCAGTATCGTAAATATATCTTCGATAGCCGGCAGGACAGGCGGACACCCCGGATCTCTGGCGTATTCAACTTGTAAGGGTGCTGTCCTGACCTGGACCAGGGCACTTGCTAAAGAGCTGGCTGTCAGTAATATTCGTGTAAATGCCGTAGCACCTGGCTTTATAGAAGGAACCAGATTTCATGCAACTCACACAACAAAAGAATCTGCACTTAAGACTATCTCAACCATTCCTCTGGGTCGCTCCGGGAATCCGTATGATGTGGCCCGTGCTGTTACCTTCCTGGCCTCGGAATACGATGGTTTTATTACCGGAGAAACTATCGATATCAATGGTGGGGTATATTGTGCTTAAACGATGATGAAATATTCCCTTCCACGAGATTTATTGGGCGAAACACGGCCTTTAAAAATGCGCCGGGTAATGAATTGATAAAAACATAATTGTTACTAAACCGGACAGTTACAAAATCAAGATTAATATTCAAAATATGAAATCAACATTCTTATTTACAGTGTTTACAATCACCTGTTTGATCGGTACTTCCTGTCAACAGAAACCTAAAACCATGGTTAACGAAAATGGCCGGATATTAAAAGTACCGGCGGGCTTCCCCACCATCCGGAACGCAGTTGAAAACTCTGCGGATGGTGACTGGATTATTCTTGCGCCGGGAAAATATTTCGAAATGAAAATTGATCTCGATAAATCTGTAACAATTTCTTCAGACTGGAAACTTACCGGAGATGAATCGAAAATTGAAGAGACAATTATTGACTCCCAGGATTCAATTCTCTTCAATATAAAAGCTGATGGCACCGAAATCAGCGGACTAAAGATCATTAACGGAGATCATCCGCTTAACATTATGGCAAAAGCCACTGTTAAGAATAACCATTTCATCGGTACTCTTGACGCGATGAGCTTCGAAGGTTCCGGCGGAGGGTATGTTGGTTATAATACTGTTGAAAACGACAGGGATGATGGTCTTGATCTGGACCTCAGGCTGGGTGGAAATAACCGTGGAAGCAACATTGTGATTGAAAATAATACAATAATAAACAGTAACGACGATGGTATCGAGATAAGACTGTATGATTATCCCGACCAGAATATTCATTATATTATACGTGAAAATACGATTATCGGAAGCAAAAATGCAGGGATCCAGATAATCTCGTATGACATTTTCACCGGCAAATCATTCGAGATTCACCACAATATCATACACAACTGTAAGGTTGGCCTTGGATGCATGGAAGGGACAAATACAAGGGAGGATATCTCCGGAGCCACAACGATGGACGAGCTGATCTGTTTTTATAACAATACGCTTTTTGGCAACCAAATGGGAGCCACAGGAGGGAATAATGTTATTGCAGTTAACAATCTTGTACAGGGAAATTCACTCGGCGGTTTCAAAAAGTTCGGAAAGAATTCCGCTGCTGTTAATAATCTATTCTTTAATAACGGCGGGGAGGATTTCATAGATTGCAATAATGCAGTCATAAAGGAAGGAAACATCTCTGCAACCGATCCATTACTTGATAAAACGAGCTTCTCCCCCGCCTCAAACAGTCCCTGTATTGATGCCGGTAAAAAGAAATACGAACTTAATGGTAAAAGTCTTGTGGAAATTGACACAAAATATATATCCGGTTCTGCGCCTGATATCGGAGCTATTGAAAGAAAATAAGATATGATACGAAAACTAGCTTTTTTACAATTTTTTTTTCTTTTGATTTTAGCTGCCGACTCCTGTTCCACAGAAAGGGCAGACTATAATCAGAAAGGCTTTTATGTTTCTGGTGATTTCCATCAGCATACAACATATTCCGGAGGTGAATATTCGATCGGTCATGTTATGGAAGCATCGAATAAGTTTGATCTTGACTGGTGGGCTAACAGCGACCATGGCGGCACCCGTGAATTCTGGGGCAGGGCTTCAGGCAATGATCTTGGGACAAGAGTGCTGTGGGCTTGTGCCGGGATTAAAACGCTTGGATCTGCACAGGAAGCCGATGAAGAAGGATTTATGTGGCGCTGGCAATCTCTTAAATATTACAATTTCCAGGATATCCTTCTCTGGAGAAGGATCTTCCCGGATAAGCTGATCCTGCAGGCATTTGAATGGAATGTTCCCGGACATGAACATGCGAACATCTCCATAATAACAAACCAGTTTAATGCCGGAAAAGAGAATTGCGATCCTCTGGCACAGTTCGAATATATGTTCGACGATGACGACAAGGATACTACCGGAGGTCTGGAATACGGCTGGAAAAAAAGTATCCTGGACGGCAAGGAGAAAGCCCGTGAGGCGATCAGGTGGCTGCAGGCAAATTACCCGCTGCAAACCT
Source organism: uncultured Rikenellaceae bacterium (assembly GCA_964553395.1). Taxonomy (GTDB): domain Bacteria; phylum Bacteroidota; class Bacteroidia; order Bacteroidales; family VadinHA17; genus LD21. The sequence goes on from CAZKMH010000047.1 coordinate 10,073, forward strand.
ACGTTGTTCCAAGTCATCCCGACAAATCAGGAGGATATACAATCGCGGATTTCCGCGATTTCAACACTATCGCTCCGGACATCTGTTTCGGATTTGACGGTATGCCCGGGCATCAGAAGAACAGCACCCGCGGAAGTTATGATCTTGATGATGTTCCATATCAGGAGGAAATGAATAGCAAAAAAGGCGCAACTTTCGGAGGTGCCGGTCCATTTATGGCAAAAATAGGGGGAGTGTGGGACGCACTTTTAAGTGAGGGAAGAAGATGGTGGATATCAGCAAGTTCTGATTATCATGACAACGAGGATTTTTATCCTGGCGAATACCAGAAAACCTATTTTTGGGTAACAAGGAAAAATGATCCCCAGGCATTGATCGACGGAATGCGCTCAGGAAACAGATTTATTGTCACCGGTGGTCTGATTACGGATATGAGTTTCAGGGCAGGGAATGCAACAATGGGGCAAACCTTTCAGACTGACAGGGAGACTGTTAAGATCGAGATTAAAGTATTTGATCCTGACAATATAAACTTCAATACGCACAGTGATTATACAAATCCTAAACTGGATCACATAGATCTTATTGCCGGACAGATAACTGGCCTTATTTCTCCCGATCATCCCGACTATAATAAAGATAATGTATCAACGACCAAAGTAACAGCAAGATTTGATGCAACGGGAGGAATAAAGGATACAAATGGACTGGAAAGTATTAATTGGGAGAATTCCGGAAATGGCTGGAAGAGGATTGTATTTGAGGCCGAAGTGAACGGGAAGATGTATTTCCGTCTCAGGGGAACAAATCTGGCACTGAACACATTGGAAGAACTGGATGGTGCAGGAAATCCTATGCCCGATATTGTCGAGGAAAACAACGCATCCAAAGCATTTGCTGATCTATGGTTTTATTCAAATCCGGTATTTGTTGAATCAATTAAAGAATAAAAGATGAGTCTGAAATCTGTTTCGGTTATTCTAATTGCTTTATTAACTGTAAACGCCTTCTTTTTGGAAACCCGGAGTCAACCTTCATCATCCTCTTCCATCGGACAACCTGATAAGACTTTTAAACTTGAGAAACAGGGAAATAGTCAGGTAGTATCCTCCGGGGATTTGATGCTTACAACAACACTCCGTAAGCCGGCTACTATTCCTCAGACTGATGATCCTTTAAAATGGATAGTAAAGGGCGTGACTAAAGCTGATAAATTTCTTTTCGGACTGAATGGTAAGCTTGATCTTATAGTATATTCCACAAGTACCGGAGATGTCAGTATTGAAAGCTGGATCTCAGACAACGGTAAACTTGTTGCATTTCGTCATACATTTATAAACAGGACTAAAAAACCGGTTCAGCTATTTTCGTTATATCCTTTATACATCAGCAAAGACGAATCGATAAAATTTGGGAATATTGCCGACTGGAGAATACTGAAGCAGTTCAGGCACAAGAATGATCTCCCCCTTGTCGCTTCTCCCGGTGCTGTTGTCAATACAAGCATCTCTGATGTTGAGGCTGTGTCAGCCCCTGCAAAAGCAATGGAAAACTGTGATCCTTTCTTCATAATAAACAACAATAAAGGCGAAGGGAAGAATCTTATGATCGGTTATCAGACATGTTACCTTCACCTTGCAGATATTTCCATTTCAACAGATGCAAATCTCAAACTGAATGAAATAGCTGCAAAATGTGATTTTGAGGGTGTTGAAGTTCCACGGAACGGTGTCCGGACCAGTCAATGGGTGATTATATCATCAGGTGACGATCCGGACAAGCTGATGAGTGATTATTCACATCGAATGAGGGATTTTCACAATGTTGAGGCTCCCAAAAAGTATGCTCCATCTGTCTATTGTACATGGTATTATCACGCAGATAATTACAATGCGGAAACTCTAAAAGGTGATATAATCCAGTTCAAAAAAGAGCATCTCCCGTTTGATGTATTCCTTATTGATGAGTGCTGGGATGTTAATCTGTGGGGAGATTTCAGGGCAAATAACTCTTTCCCTGACGGCATGAAATGGGCAGCAGAGCAAATAAGCTCTGCAGGATATATTCCGGGCATCTGGACAGCTCCATTTCTGGCAGACCATGAAAGTGACCTAATGAAAAACCATCCGGAATGGATGCTCAGGAACAGCAAGGGAAAGCTTTGCACATTTTTTATGAATGAGCGTGATCACCTGATCCTTGACCTTACTTATCCCGGTGTATGTGATTATATTGAGGAACAGTTCCGGAAACTCTCAAAAGACTGGGGTTTCAGATATTTCAAATTCGATTTTATGAGAGCTATGTTTGTTGAGTCTGATCAACAGTTCTTTGATAAAACCTCCACATCGCTTGAAGCATATCGCAAAGGTCTCGAAGCCATACGCCGGGGAACCGGGAATGAAGCATATATCTCTGTGTGCGGCGGACATTATGGTGCTTCCCTGGGTATTGCCGATTCACAGCGTTCGGGAAGTGATGTCAAATCTTACTGGAACGAAAAGGAACTTCCCAAGTACCGCCAGAATATTCTGCGTACATGGATGGACGACCTTTGGCATGTAGATCCGGATGCAATGATGGTCCGGCACCAGCCCAAAGCTATTTCTGAAGACAAAAGAAATCTTACAGTAGGTTTATTCACAGATAATGAGGCTTTTACCAATACCCTTAACCAGTTTATCGGCGGAAACCTGATAACTTTTACTGAAGATTTTGCTGTTATTGATGAGGAACGCAAAATGCTTTATAAACATATTGTCCCCTCTGTCAATAAAGCATCCAGGCCCGTCGACCTGTTCAATCTGAATGTTCCTGAACTAATGATCACTCAGATCTCTCCAAAGTGCAAAAAACTTGACTGCTGGAACATGCTTTCTGTTGTAAACTGGACTAATGATAGTAAAGAATACCGGATTGAGCTTGATTCAAAGCTGACAGGAAACCTAAACGGTGATCAGTTCCTGGTTTTTGATTTTCAAAGCCAGGATATCATTGCCTGCCTTCCTAAGGTTGAGGCACTCAAATTGGAAGATGTTGATGGACATCAGAGCAAATTACTGAAAATTGTCCCCTGGGATGGTAAATCTCCTCTGTTTATCGGAACAGATCTGAATTTTGCCTGCGGAGGAGTGGAAATTTCAGAAATAATTTATGAAAGGGGAACAATAAGCGGAGTTCTTGACACACAATGGCATGTGCCTGTGAAATTAACATTCTGGGTGCCTTCCGGAAAAGAATTTGAAATGAGGCAGCTTATTGTCTCACCCGGACAAAGAAAATTTTTTCTGGATTATTAAAAAGTCATTGATGATACTGACGGATTATTCATTTATCCTTTAGGCACCGGACAGAAAAACCGTTATTCTTCTGATTGTCAAATCGATAGATACAGCTATCCTGATGATATAGGAACCGGAAAAAAGCACGTGATGTTAAGAACTGCGTTGAGGACCACCAGTACCCGCTGAATCCGAAGTCGTGATATTCGCCGTCGGAATAACGCAAGCCACCCGGAAGGCCATTAAAATAAGCTGAATTCGTTGCTCCATTGTTCGGGCGTACCCAGCGTGATGTGCCGGCTTCTTTCATCTTGCCACCGGCAATAGCTTCACCCCCCAGAAAATTTGTGAGAATATTCCAGTCAGCATCAGTAGGTACATGCCAGCCTGCCGGACAGAGCTTTTCTGTGCCTGCCGCATAACTGTTGTAAAGCGCGCCATAAAATTCTTTGTAAGTAGCCTTATCATTCTTGTACCAGCAATAAGCGGGTGTGGCCAGCGAAGCCCAGGCAGACTTATCTTCGACCAGCGGTATTTCCGTACCATCATTATATTTTGTTGTCCCGAGGTTCTTTGTCATCCAGGTCTGTGTACCGATGGTGATAGTATTATAGTTATTGCCCTCAATATCGGTTACTGATCCGTAATCCTGAGTCGTAAACGAAATGACCTGCCCATATGATGTATCTGAAACACTGACCATATATGCCCTGAGATAATAGAGAGTCACAGGTTTTAGTTCTTTAAGAAGGCTAACGAAAGTACCTGTACCTGTACAATCGGAAGTTCTGCTATTCCATAGTGTAGGATTGGGTGATGTACTCCAGCAGACACCTCTTGCGAGGATAGATTTTTCCCTCCGCGCATCAATATTCCCGCCCGATAAAGCGCCTGTCTGAGTAATTTCCGTGACTTCCGCCGTGGTTATTTTTACTTTTCCGGATTTGCTTTGACAGGAATTGGTCACAATTATTAATGCTGTGAAAAGCATTGCAGGAATAGGGATTTTTAAAGGACTTATCATGATCAGGAACGATTTACGCGGATTGTTCCTCTGTGTAATTCTGCGCAATCCAGTGTATATTTTTTAATATAAATCTGTTATGGAATTAACTACATTATAGTTGCCTGCAATTACGGGAAAATTCTCTTCAATAAGATTCTGATTAATCGAATATTTAATTTCACTACCGTTTGCATTTTTCATCACACCTCCTGCTTCAGAGATAATGAGACCCAGTGCAGAAATATCCCAGACTCTTGTATTTAAATTCATAACACCACCGAATTTTCCCTCGG
>CAZKMH010000048.1:0-1018 GCA_964553395.1 uncultured Rikenellaceae bacterium
AACGGCTGCTGGAACGTATTTCAACAAGCCGATATAAAGAACAATTCATCATCAGTCATGGTAGGGTGGAGGGAGACTCTTATCCATCCGGGTTTCAGAGAGAGATCTCCGGCATCAATCCTGTGGGTGATCTCAAGTGACAATTTGAAATCGACATTCAGAAGAAAATGACCGTATGTTCCGGCGCAGGAACATCCGCCTCTTACCTGGATCCCGAATTTGTCATTAAGAAGCTTGGTCATCAGATTATGATGGATCTTATCAGCATAGAATGAGAATACGCCAAGTCTGTCTGTTATATTCTCTGCAAGGAGATGGATACCATTTATCTTTGGTAATTCGCTAAAGGTCAGTTCTATAAGCTCCTGTTCCCTTTTGTGGATATTTTTTGTTCCCATCTGTTCCTTCAGGGTGACTGCAAGCGCTGCCTTTATACCCTGAAGAAAACCGGGTGTACCTCCGTCTTCCTTAACCTCGATGTCGGTTATGTAACTGTAGCCGCCCCATCTGTTGGTCCATTTGACTGTTCCACCACCGGGTGTGTCAGGTATCCGGTTCTTATACAGCTTTTTGTTGAAGATCAGGACGCCCGCACTGCCGGGACCGCCAAGGAACTTATGCGGTGAAAAGAAGATTGCATCAAGTTGCTGCGCGGGATCGTCAGGGTGCATATTGATATCAACATATGGTGCTGATGCTGCAAAATCAACAAAGCATAATCCGTTGTGCTCATGCATTATCCGGGCAAGCTCATAGTATGGAGGAAAATATCCTGTGACATTTGAACATGCTGAAAATGAGCCGATAAGCAGTGGTCTCTCTTTGTATTTAATAATTTCCCTTCGCAAAGAATCGGGATTTACTGTCAGGTTTGGCGAAGGCTCAAGCACAACTACATCAGCAAGGGTTTCAAACCAGGAGGTGTGATTTGAGTGGTGTTCCGTATGTGTGAGGAAGACAACAGGCCTGTTGTTGTTGGGGATATCCTTGCAACTTTGAAATTTATCTGTTGTGAAAG
>CAZKMH010000048.1:1028-14545 GCA_964553395.1 uncultured Rikenellaceae bacterium
CACAATATTTCATCGCCTGTTCCGGCACTTTAAGACCCAGGAACCTTTGCAGCTTTGCGACGGCTGATGTCATTCCCGTGCCCGTGAATAGCAGCAGGTCATCGCCGCCGGCATTAACGTGACGCTTAACCAGTTTCTGTGCTTTATGATATGCGTTTGTCATTGCAATGCCTGTGGCGGAAGATTCAGAATGAGTGTTTCCGATAAGAGGACCTATATCGTTCAGCATTCTCTTCTCGATAGGTCCATAAAACCTTCCGCTTGCTATCCAGTCGGCATAGACAAGCTTTTTGAAACCATCGGGAGTTTCAATTTCAGTGTCAATACCTACAATATTTTTACGATACCGGCTGAAATATTTTTCAAGGTCAGGCATGGAAATTCGTGATTAATACTATGATCCAGCAAATTTAGAATTTGTAGTGAAATAAAGTGTTGTATAGAACAAATCTTAATACTACCTTTTTATCTGTTTTAAAAACGTATGTTTCATAATAATTTTAACATGCCAAATAAGTAATTTCACCATGAAAACACAGTTAAAACTCTCATTTCGCCTGTTCCTGCTTTGCCTGTTTGTTCTGATTATGAATGGCTATACCGTTTCTGTGGCTCAAAACAGCCAGCCCGGTTCAATGATAATAAAGAAATGTCAGGATTTTAAAGTGACCGGCAACGGAAGCGCAGAAGCATGGAAAATAACAGAATGGGTCACTCTGCAACAGCAGGGCCCGGATAATTCGCCTTACCAGACCAGGGCTAAGGTGCTCTATTCCGGAACAGGGATCTATTTTCTTTTCGATTGTGGGGATAAGAAACTGACCTCAAAGATGAAAGGCGAAAACCTTAATCTGTGGAATGAAGATGTTGTAGAAGTTTTCCTCTGGACAAGCGAAGACTTCCCTGTTTATTTTGAATATGAGATATCCCCTTTGAATTATGAACTTCCGATAATGGTTCCAAATTACAAGGGCTCATTCCTGGGATGGCTTCCATGGCATTACGAGGGTGACAGAAAAATTCAACATGCTACAAGTGCTGCTGGCGGAAAAAAGAAAAGCGGAGCCTCAGTGACCGGCTGGATCGCAGAATTCTTTATTCCATACAAGGTACTTGCTCCATTGCCAAATATGCCTCCCGAATCGGGAACAAAATGGAGGGCAAATATGTATCGTATTGATTATGATCAGGGTAGCTCGCATTTCGCATGGCAGAAAACAGGTAAATCCTTCCATGAATATAATAGTTTCGGAACATTCATTTTTGAATAATAAAAAGCTATGAAAACAAACAGGAGAGACAGATTGCCATTAAAGTTCCTGATTCTTGCATTCCTGATGACTTTTCCGGCACATGCAAGGGAGTACCATGTTGCTGTAACAGGAAATGATACCAATGAGGGAACAGGCCAATATCCTTACAAAACAATCGGCCGTGCAGCACAAATTGCACAACCCGGCGATGAAATAGTAGTTCACAAGGGTATATACAGGGAAAGAATCAACCCGCCGCGTGGGGGTGTCTCAGATGAAAAGCGAATCGTTTACCGCAGTGCCGGTGATGGAAAAGTCGAAATAAAAGGTTCGGAAGTTATAACCGGCTGGACGAATCTTTCAGGCACTGTATGGAGGGTCACTATTCCGAATTCATTTTTCGGCAAGTTTAATCCTTACAAGGATCTGATATACGGCGACTGGTTCAATGATTACCTGAAGAGACGCCCTCATACGGGAGAAGTCTATCTGAACGGTAAATCGTTGTTTGAAACAAATCTGTTTGAAGAAGTTCTCAATCCAAAACCTGTTGCCGCTTCACAGGACAAAGCAGGATCGACATTCACCTGGCTCTGTGAAAGCGATGAGTCAAATACCTATATCTATGCCAATTTTCACGGTTCTGATCCGAATAAAGAGTTTGTTGAAATCAATGTCAGACAGAGCTGCTTTTACCCGGACTCTGTCAGAAGAAATTTCATTACAATAAGAGGATTCACCATGAGCCAGGCAGCATCACAATGGGCAGCACCTACTGCGGAACAGATTGGCCTTATCGGGACCAACTGGAGCAAAGGCTGGATTATTGAGGACAATGTTATTCATGACTCAAAATGTTCAGGGATCACCCTGGGTAAGGACAGGAAAACCGGGCAGAATGTGTGGCTGGCTGATCCGTCCAAAGGTGGTGATGTTCATTATAATGAGGTCATTGTAAGGGCATTAAAGGACGGATGGTCAAAAGAAAAGATCGGTTCCCATATCGTAAGGAACAACACTATATTTAACTGTGAGCAGACGGGAATGTGCGGAAGCCTCGGGGCTGCATTCAGCCAGGTTTATAACAATAATATTTTCAATATCTGGACCAAACGGCTCTTTACAGGCGCTGAAATAGCCGGGATAAAGATCCATGCTTCCATCGATATGATCATCAGGAATAACCGGCTTGCCAATGTCGGCAGGGGACTCTGGATGGACTGGATGGCCCAGGGAACACGTATTACTGGTAACCTGTGTTACAATAACACTCTTGAAGACCTTTATTGCGAAGTCGATCATGGCCCATATCTGATCGACAATAACATATTCCTTTCCGAAATCGGTTTGCGCGACTGGTCGGAGGGAGGTGCATTTGTTCATAACCTTTTTACAGGGAAGCTTGTCAGAAGCCCTGATGCCCGGACAACTCCTTACCATAAACCTCATTCAACGGAACTTGTGGCTCTGAAGAACTTAACAGGAGGTGATAACAGATTTTATAACAATATTTTTGTTGAAGGATATGCTCCTGTTCCGGAAGGTAATAATACTACACAAAGAAGGACCGGGTATGGACTCTATATTTATGACAAAGCTGAGCTTCCGATGTATGTTGACGGAAACGTTTACTATAAAGGGGCAAAGCCATTTTCCGCAGAAAAAAATCTGATCAGTCTCCCGGAGTTTGACCCGGCAGTAAAACTGGAAGAGAAAGGTGACAGTGTCTTTCTTAGTTTTACTCCTGATAAATCCTTTAAAAAGCTGAAGAGTATGCTAATCACCACCCGGCTTTTAGGTAAGGCGATCATTCCGGATCAGGCTTATGAGAATCCGGATGGATCTCCCTTAACGATTGACACTGATTATTTTGGAAATAAACGTAATCCCAAAATGCCTTCTGCGGGTCCTTTTGAAAATCCGGTGGCAGGTAAACAGCTTAGACTCAAAGTGTGGTGAAACATGTACTGAATGATCAGATTGAAGAATATAAATTAATTGTATGAAACAAAGTATAGCCACACCTTCATATTCCTATGTGTACAGGCTGACCCTGGTTGCGACACTGGGAGGATTGCTTTTTGGATATGATACTGCTGTAGTATCCGGGGCAGTTAATGCTATTCGCGACTTTTTTGTTGTTCCCCTCGGAATCACAGGCGACAGGGCAAATGCAATAATGGGATTCACAGTCTCGAGTGCTTTGATCGGTTGCATTATAGGAGGATCGGTTGCAGGTTTAATAAGTTCATCTTTCGGAAGGAAGAAGGGACTGGTTTTGTCTGCATCATTATTTATTTTATCCGGAATCGGAGCTGCATTTCCTGAGAAAATGAGCCTTTTTGGAATGCAACCTCTTGCTTCGTTCATTTTCTACAGGATAATTGGCGGTATCGGTATCGGTCTGGCATCAATGCTTTCACCGATGTATATTGCCGAGATTGCACCTCACGGTATTCGCGGAAAACTGGTTTCCTGGAACCAATTTGCCATTGTGCTGGGGATACTGGTTGTCTATTTCGTTAACTGGTTCATAGCCCGTCAGGGTGATGAACAATGGAATCTTGCCACAGGGTGGAGGTATATGTTTCTGTCAGGAGTTTTTCCTTCGCTGATCTTTATTCTTCTGCTGTTTTTTATTCCTGAAACACCACGGTACCTGGTCTTAAAGAAGAAACACAATAAAGCACTTGATGTGCTCAAAAAAACAGTCGGGGAAAACGAGGCACAGAATAGTCTGAAGGAGATTTCCGAAACAATTACGGGAAAATCAGCACCATGGCTCTCTTTTGGAGGTCTTATTATCATCATTAGTATCCTGATGGCAGCATTCCAGCAGCTGACCGGAATAAATGTCGTGCTCTATTATGCTCCGAAAATATTCCAGAATTCAGGTATCAAACTCGATATTTCACTTCTGCAGACTATCCTGGTAGGGATTGTCAACCTTATTTTCACTGTTGTAGCCATTTTTACTGTCGACAAACTGGGAAGAAAGCCCCTTCTGATAGTGGGCGGATCGATCATGGGAATTGCAATGACTGCGATAGGATTCACTTTTTATGGTGAAAATATGGGAATTTTAGCCCTGATATTCATATTGTTATATATTGCAGGATTTGCCATGAGCTGGGGACCTGTCATGTGGGTGGTGCTATCGGAGATGTTTCCTAATTCTATCAGGGGAGCAATGTCAATCGCAACTGCAACTGTATGGATTACCGACCTGATCATTTCCTGGTCATTCCCGGTACTTGATGGTAATACCTGGCTGGTAGATAAGTTCCATCATGGATTTGCCTACTGGTTATATGCAGGAATTTGTATTCTGGCTGTAATCTTTGTCTGGAAAATGGTGCCTGAGACAAAAGGGAAAACGCTCGAACAGATTGAAAAGCTATGGCGTTGAATATATTATCTTTCCGCCAACTATAGTCATTACAGATTCAATATCCCTGATCCTGTCGGCAGGGCAGGTGAGAATATCATCTGTCAGAACTGCCATATCGGCAAGTTTACCCGGTTCGATGGATCCCTTAAGGGATTCTTCAAAGGATGCAAAAGCATTATTTATAGTATATGCCTTCAGTGCCTCTTCTCTTGTAATTGCCTCTGAAGGTTCTATAACCGTCCCCCGTTCGGTAGTTCTGGTAACCATTGAATAGATGGCAAGGAACGGATTGTATGGATTAATGGAAGCATCAGCATCCCATTTTACCATATGATCAGAACCTCCATTGATCATTACACCCGCATCTATCATTGATCTGTTAGGATGAAATGTCTTAATCCTTTCTTTTCCAAGGATGTATTGCATTGCATCAGCATCCTTGTAAAACCAGGCCGGTTGTAAATTGGCATATACACCCAGTTCGCTCATCTTTTTTATTGCTTCCTCGCTGAAAAAGTTACCGTGGATAATCGAAAACCTTCTGTCATTGATAGATTTACTCTGATTTACTTCGCTGAAGACATCAAGCAGAAGATCAACTGATCCTCCTCCGGTGGCATGAGCAGTAAAGCTCCAGTTGAATTCATTGGCAGCAGATACTATTGCCAGAAGTTCTTCACGGGAATAATTGACCACACCACGGTATTCAGGATCTTCAATGCCGAAAATCTCACCTGCTTTTTCACCCCAGGGTTCCTGAAGGTAAGCGGTGCCGGTAAGAATACCTCCATCCAGATATATCTTCAGTGAGCCAACCCTTACCCATTTGTCGCCGGACCCTGTAATTCTGTCGTAAGTTTTGAGCCTTTCAATTACATTTTCTTTTGTGATCTTCCCTTCCACATTGAGGAGTATATTCTGATAAATCCTCGCGGTGAGCATCTTCTTTCCTGACATGTCATTGTACATTCGCATTGATGCAAAACTGCCATTCGCAGAAAAAAGACTTGTGATTCCATAACGGTTGTAACGCTCAAGCATTTTTCTGAGCGCTTCCTGTTCGTCCTGATCTGAAAGTGTTTTCCTTGGAGGTAGCTTAAGAAGACTAAATGCAGAAGATCTGATGAATCCCGTTGGTTTTCCTGTTTCGTTATCCTTAATAATTCCGGGATGAATAAGCTTCACCGTTATACCCGAAAGAGTCATGGCCATTGAGTTAATCATTCCTCCAAATGATCCATTCAAAAAAACAGGATTATAAGGAGCGACACTGTCAAGTTCAGCGAGCGTCGGTTGCCTGTATTCTGACAGCCGGGTAGAAAAAAACTTGGGATGGATTATCCAGACACCCTTGTCTTTTAACATTGTCTGCTCCTTTATCCAGGCAAGGAGTTCCCTTATGGTATGAACATCGGGGATCACTTCATCAAGCTCGCTTAAAGCCGCCGATTCAGGGTGAAGATGAGATTCAATAATTCCAGGGATCACTGTTTTTCCCTCTAAATCAATTATTCTCGTCTCATTTCCGGCATATTTCCTGATCATTCTATCGGATCCGACTGCAATGATTGTGTCGCCCGAAACAGCAACAGCCCGGGCAACTGAAAAATCCTGGTCAACTGTGACTATCTTTCCGTTAACAAAAATGAGATCTGCATCAGGGACCCTGGCGCAGGCAAAGAGAAAGAGTAAGAAAAGCGCAATAACGAGCTTTAAATCAGGCATTTGAATTGGAGATTTCATGCAGGGAATTTTTTGGTAAAATTAAGCTATTCCCGGTATAATCCTTTACTTTACTCTCACAATTATTGAATCAGCTATCCGGAGCGCTGTCGTCAGCGTACTGAGATCGGGGAATATTTCTCCTGTTTTACCTGAATAATGACTATGTCCCACTGGTACCATCCGGTAGGAGTTTTTCCGGGATTTCATTTCGACTGTAGCCTCATAGACAAGGGCTGGCTGGCACGACCATTTATAATTTTCATCATCGGGATATTTGTTGTTGGTCCAGTATTCATTCCAGTCCCAGTTCTGGTTTATTTCCAGCATCACTTTAAACTTTTCGGGAAGCTGACTATCAGCACGGGATGTCAGCACAAATCCTGTGAGGGGAGTCGCTCCGGTGTATGCATCAGGTACAGTGGTTTGAGAATCAGGCATATATAATCCGTCGGCAGCCTTTATTCCTCTTTTATGAGCCCAGTATGGAAGTGTCTGCGGAGCTCTTTTATCGGAGGTGATCCATCTGTTTTCTTCCTGTTTTCCATATTTGAATACACCCGTTGCAACAGATTTTGCAACATAAAGTGTCTGAATATATTTGCCTTCATTATCCTCGAGCCAAATGGCAAACAAAGGATAGTAAAATGATTCTCCTTTCGAGAAGTCGACAACTATTTCCGGACCAGGGCCACCGGTATTCGTGGAGAGAGTTGTTTTTTCCTCAGCAACCGGTATTTTCTTTTTCAACGTCCCTGCTGAACATGAACCGGTTAGAATAACAATTAATATAAGCAATATCCTGTTCATCATTTCATGCATTAAAATTCAACTATTACCCCGATTGTTGGCAGGACGGTCCCTGCTGTACCATCAATATATTTGAGGTTGTATCTCAGGGGATCAGGATTTATACTTCCTGAATCTTTTATCAGAATAGCAGGCTGATCGGCCTGATGGTTGTAAACATTCTGAACATCAGCATACAACATTAATGACCAGCCTTTAAAGTAGTATTGCTTATCGACCCGGATATCGAGCTGATGAAAAGCTTTTAACCTTACACTGTTAAATAAGGAATAATCCGGATAGCCTTGTCCCTGGATATCCCATGCTGCCTTCAGTGAAGATTTTTCAAGGTCATAAGGTGTGTATGGTGCACCACCGACAAATCGCCATTTAAATCCCAGATCCCAGTTCCTGTTGAATTTTTTCGTTGCGGTGATATTGAACAGGTGTCGGTTATCCCACGAAGATGGGATCCATCTTGAATCTACCCCTCTGAATTCGCTTCTTACGAACGTATAGGAGAAAACCAGGTTAGTTTTCTTAAATTCCTTTAGCCTTCCGAGCAATTCAACTCCGTAAGCTCTTCCGTCTGATGTTGAAACAAGGGCTTCATCACCAAATATCCCGTAGTCTGCGCTTTTGCTTGAGAGGGGAACTGAATCCCTGACAGAGAAAGGATATTTTGAATAGTTTTTATAAAAACCTTCCAGTGTTAGCTGAATATTCTCAGTCGGAATGAATTCAATACCGCCCACCAGATGATCCGATTGTATGTATTTCAGATTATTCTCTTTATTGATAAATGCACCTGAAAGATCAGAATATCCCATCGCTGTATAGGGAGGAAGCTGGAAATAACGGCCAATATTAAAATTGAGATTCAGCTTGTCGTTAAGGGAATAGCTTGCCGAGAATCGCGGTGATAGCTGCGTCAATGGATTTGACATGTTTCCTGACCAGGTATTAAGATCAGTACGAACTCCCAGTGAGAGTTTGAGCTTTTCATTAAAATAAGGTCGGCTTATCTGCCCGAATGCATTGAACTTGCTGAATTTCAGATTCGTATTGTATTCCAACTCTCTTTCACCGGTCAGGGAATAAAAGAGCCTGTAGGTGGAATTCCTGTAATGCGCATATTCATAACCAGTTCCGAAGTTGATCCTCAGTCCTTTATCACCAATGATAGTCCTCTCAAATCTTGCCTTGATCTCGCCCTCACCCGATAAATAATCCAGCAGCCTGTTCGTGTCAGCTTCGATGTTGCCCGCATATTTATACTGCGAATTATTGAGGTAATTACGGCTGAGTACCCAGGTGTCGTAACCCGATTTCCTGAAGTGCTTGTAAACTATTCCGGTTGTATAGCTGTACTGTTCCTGGACAGGTATGTAATCAAGTATATAACGCTGATATTCGGTTTCATCAGCATCGGTATTCAGCCTGAAATCATCCTTTGCTCCGAGACCGAGAATGGAAATCTCGTTTTTATCGTCAAGTCTGACCCTGTACTTGAACTGGAAATCAGTATAGTTGGGCAGGAATGGCAGTCCGAGAGCACTGAAAAGAAACTGCAGGTATGAGCGCCTGACAGACAGGAGCAGACTGCTGTTTTTACCTGTCGGACCATCGATTGTCAGCCCGAGGTCTGAAGCTCCAACAGTTGCGCGAAATTTCATCTTCTCCTTGTTCCCGTCAAGGAAAGTGAAATTCAGGACCGAGCTGAGAGCATTGCCTTTTGAGGCGGGGAATGCACCCGAAATGAAATCAACAGACTGTACAAAGTCGACATTTATTATTCCGACCGGTCCTCCTGATGCACCCTGTGTTGAAAAATGGTTAAGGTAGGGGATCTCGACATTGTCAATATAAAACCTGTTTTCGTTGGGACCGCCTCCACGTACAATAACATCATTCCTGAAAGCAGGAGTGGAAGCCACACCGGGAAAAGACTGGATAACTCTTGAGATATCCCTGTTACCGCCGGGATTTTTTTCAATCTCATCAATGCCAATTATCCTTGCCGATACAGGTGTCTCAATTTTTTTCAGAAAAGGAGATGCTTTGATTACAACCTCTCCCAGTCCAATTGCGATCTCTTCCAGCGGGATGTCAATACTTACCTCATTACTGTTAGTTACTAAAAGTGCGGAAGTAATAAACGGTTTAAATCCCACTGATGAAGCCCTCAGTTCCACATATCCGGGCTTAATTCCCGTAAACAAAAAGTTACCGTCAAAATCAGTGACAGCACCGATCGTTGTTCCCCATACCTGAACGGTAGCAAAAGGTACACCCTCATTTGTTTTTGAGTTATAGACCCTGCCCTTTACAACCCCGGCGTTTGTTTGTCCGGAAATATGGCATATTAAGGTAATCAACAGCAGAAGAGTAGTAGTAGTTCTTTTCATGCAGCAGTAATTTGTTTGGAGAACATTGGACAGATTAAAATGTTCAATGAAAATTAAACCAGACAGGAATTATTTCTTCGGTGGCCACGGAATGAACGAACTCGTCTTTTCGACATACTCTCTGTATTCAGGTTTGGTTTCTTTCAGACTTTTTTCCAGGAGTGATACCCCCGACACTTTGATTATCAGAGCAGTCATCAGCAGTGAACCAAGCACAGGCAGATAGCTGCCGGCAGCCAGGCATATCAATCCATAACCCCACCAAACAGCCGCATCACCAAAGTAATTGGGATGACGGGTATACCTCCAGAAGCCCTGGTCCAGCACTTTACCTTTATTGTTGGAATCGGCTTTGAAAACCGCAAGCTGGTAGTCACCGCCTGCTTCAAAAATGAATCCGACTGCCCAGATAATAACTCCGGCATAATCGAGGATACCTAAGCTTTTGCCGGTTCCGTAAAACTGGGCGCCCAGCAGTGGTGCGGAGATCAGCCACATCAGCAGGCCCTGGAGCAGGAATGTCTGGAAGAAGCTGATCCACCAGTACCTGTTTTCGCCGTATTTTTTGCGAAACTGTCTGTAGCGGAAATCCTCGCCTTTGCCGTAGTTTCTCCATGCCAGATACGCCGAAAGGCGGAGCCCCCAGATGGCGACAAGGAACACCAGCATTGTTTTTCTGATGTCGAAACCTCCACCCTTAAAGTAGTAGAAAACAGCAGCGACGATAAAGCCCGGACCCCAGAAATAGTCGATTATACTTACGTTTTTCAGGATAATGCTCAAAATCCACAAAACTGTCATCATTACAATGATAACCAGTAAGGCCTGAAGATAGATTTGTATGAAAGTCATAAACGAAATATTTAGTCATAGAGTAATGCCACCGACGCAGCTCCGATACCTGCGTTGGCACCAATGACAGGAGAGATATTGACCACTGAAACCGGTTTTTTACCTGTAAGCTTTTCCATTTTGTCTGAGTACCATCCGGCAGCGTCTTTGTTGTTTGCATGAAGAACAATATAATTCCAGATGGTTTTTTCAGAACTGATCTTTTCGATATGTCCCATCACCTTGTTCATATTTGCCCTCTGGTTAAAAGCCTTGTCAAAAACCACAGCTTTTCCTGACTCGTCGAGAGATACAATCGGATTTATATTGAGAATTTTTGCGATCAGTCCTTTCACGGCAGATACTCTTCCGCCGCGAACCATATATTTTAATGTCCTGACACTCACTAAAATGCGGGTTTGACGTACCCACTTCTCTGCCAGCGAAACTATCTGGTCATGAGAGTATCCGGCTTCAATAGCCTCTGCGGCTTTCAGTACAATCAATCCTAATGCCCCGGATATGTTCCTGGAATTTATGACAGTTACAGGTTTGTTTAATTCATTGGAGACTTTTGCGGCTGCTTTCTGAGCGCTGTTTAAAGTCCCGCTCAGCTTATCGCTAAGATGGATGGCTATTACAGAATCATAATGGGATGCCAGATGCGAATATACATTTATAAAGGTGTTCTCATTTATCTGAGCTGTTTTCGGATATTCACCCTTCTCATTCAGCAGTGAATAAAACTGATCCGGTTGCATTGTTACCTTATCCAGATAATGGTTCTCACCAAAATTGAGATTGATGGGCACCATGCTGATCTGGTACTTTTCAAAAAATTCCTGCGACATGTCGCAGGTAGAATCGGTTACAAGTGCAATATTCCATTTTCTTTCATTGACCACCTGGTAGTGACGGATCATATCATCAGCTTTCTGAAGTGAAATTGTACCGGTCTTTCTAAGTTCATTGAAGAGATCAGCCGGAGTATTGGTATGCAAATGCAGTCTTCTTAAACTGTTGGAACCGGCCACGACCACAGAATCCCCGTAGGTTTCAAGTTTTGTGACTAAAGAATTTTTATCCATCGAACAGTCCCTGATAAGTGCTTCTGTACAGTACCTGAAGCTAACATTTTCAGGGATCGTTTCTTCAATTTTAGGGAATACGGCAACAGCCGATTTTGCGTGGAATATTTCCCTTATATTCCGCGAGTTGATAAACTCTGTAATGCCCTCAATAAAAAGAACAAAACCTTTGGCTCCGGCATCTACAACATTGTTTTTTTCGAGGATCGCCAGCTTGGTCCTGGTTTCAAGGAGGGATCTCTTTATGATCTCGTATGAACTCTGAATAAGGTGGTTGAAATCAACAAATTTGTTCCAGCTGCTGTAAATATAATCAGCCATCTCCCGGATGACTGTTAGCATTGTACCCTCGACCGGTCTTGCAACAGCTTCATAAACATAACCTACTGATCTTTTTATGGCTTCCGCAAACTGTTTGAGAGTGATTGACTTATATTCACCGATCTCGTTGCTCAGTCCGTAAAAGAACTGGGCAAAAATAATCCCTGAATTGCCTCTTGCATTTATCAGGGTGGCTTCTGCAATCCTGTCAACTGTGATCTTATATGACCTGTGCGGCTGCAGTGATTCAATGACTGAACGGACTGTGCCGGCCAGATTGGTTCCCGTATCCCCGTCTTTTACAGGGAATACATTTATTTTGTTTAATTCAACCTGATTTTCGATAATTTTCCTCGCACCTGCAATAAAAGCATAATATAGATTCCGACCATCCATTTCGACAATCGGACCTGTACGAGTGAGAGTCATTCAATTTAAATATTAAGTTTACAAAGTTAGTAAAATAACATCTTTAATATCTATTTGTTCGCCAAAAGTGGAAAGAGTAAAATGTAATTATCAGAAATTGAAGAGAATACTTTGATTTTTGTTGAGTGTTTCGTTAATCCTCTGACCTGATCTTACAAAGAAATATCATTTTGTTTTTTTAGTTCAAAAAATACCAAACTATCAGGGATTTTTTTGAACTTAGCAATAAAAACCAGAAATCAGTAGTTAAAGCCGTAAAAGAGAATGCTGAGATTGGCCGGCAACGGCATATAAAAGTTTCTGACCGGTTTCATTGTAAGTTCCTGCAATCAAACGTACATGAAAGGGTAGGGGATTGCAATAAGAAAGTATTATTAAAAACATGTAAATCAAATAAATATGAGAAGGAATATATTATGCCTGGTTCTTATTCTCAATTTAACGCTCCTGTCCGGTCAGAAGAACTTTTCATTTGTTTTTTTACCTGATATACATTTAAGTTCTGATTCAATGGTAATTGCGAGCTTTGAAAGAATGACAAATCAGGTAAATAAACTTCATCCTGATTTCGTCATTACCGGTGGTGATATGATCTATACCGCCAAGAATGTGGATGATAAGAAGGCCGGAGTTCTCTTTAACCTTATGTATAAGGAATTCAAATTGTTAAAAATGCCTGTATATTACACAATCGGTAATCATGAGCATGTAGGAATAGCAGGGGAAACAGGGATTGATCAATCAAATCCTGACTGGGGTAAGCAAATGTGGATTAAACGTTATGGAAAGCAATATTATACTTTTATCTATAACGGATGGAAATTTTTCGTACTTGACGGAATCAGGATTCTTCCGGAACAACAAGGCTATACACAAGGTATTGATTCTGTTCAGATTGACTGGATAAAAAGTGAGTTGAGTTCAACCGACAGAAAAATGCCGCTTGTGATATCAATACATACTCCGATTGTGAATCCTCATGCGATCACAACATCAGCTTCGCGGGTCATGTCGCCGGATACCGAGGCAGTTCTGAATTTGTTCAATGATTATAACCTTAAAATTGTGCTTGAAGGCCATACGCATTTATATATGAACCTGTACTTTGATGGTACATATTTTCTTTCAGGCGGATCTACAGTCTACGGGACAAGTAATGAAGACGACGGATTCTATCTTATTAAGGTCAAAAAAGGCACTGAAGATCCTGAATTTATTAAAACATCCAGAAATAATTCAGGGAGAAAATAGTTTTTTTTGCCGAACAACGATCGGAAAGTTGCCT
>CAZKMH010000049.1:0-14342 GCA_964553395.1 uncultured Rikenellaceae bacterium
GCACAGCCCTGATTTACAGGACTACCAAAGAGTACCAGTTTATCTGCAATAGATCTCCAGTAATTTGAGAGCCCGGGAGTAACCTAACTTTCTTGCTTTGCCCAGGTCAAGACATCCTTCTTCTCTCTGCCCCATATCAATTCTGGTCAACCCTCTCCAATAAAATGCCACGGATCTTTGTTCCCTGGTGCCGGACCAGAATCTGATCACCTTGTTGAATTCGGAAATTGCGCTGCTGTATTCGAGGAGGTAGTATTTCGCCAGTCCCATCATGTTATGATATTCGGCCTCATTCCTGACGCCTTCCAGGGCCTGTCTGAAGTCTTCTATCGCCCCGGTCAGATCCTCCGTTTTGAACTTTGCGTACCCTCTTCTGCCATATGTGTTGTAATCATTCGGATTTATTTCGAGGGCTCTGTTAAAATCGTCGATGGCCCCTGAGTAATCCTTAAGATAGTATTTAGCCACACCCCTGTTTTCGTAAGCCTGTATGAAACCTGAATCGCGGGCAATCGCTTCGGTAAACTCATATATGGCACCCTTGTAGTTCCTGACATAAATCATGTGATTGCCGTTATTGTAGTATTCCCTGTCTTTTTCGTCGTCTGTCTGACCGCAGACTGTAAATGTGACCAATAATGCCGATATCAGGCTACCCGCTCTTTTCATAATCTTCCTCTGACACGATCAACCCGCCCACAAAAGTTGAAATGCTGCAAGTTACTAAATTTTAATTTAAAGTACGTTGCCCGCAGCAGCACCGTCAGGGTGAGATAAACAAAAAACCGTATTTGGATATTTTTAAAACGAAGCCCTTACAATCGCATTGTTTTCATATCTGAAATCACTGACCCTGTAAGAGATCAGGGAATCATTTTCAATCAGGTACTCCCAGTTACCGTTTGGCCCCGGTGAGGAATACAACCTTTTCAGGTAGATCTTTTCTCCGGTAGTAAATGAACAGCTTTTACCGTAAGCCGATATTTTGCCAAAAGAACTGAAAATAGAGGTTCTGATCCAGATAAGATGAATTCCCCCGGAAGTCTCCGGCCCGGTGTGACTGTAATCAATGAAATCGCCTATGTATTTTCGCCTGATCGATAAATCATTTTCTCTTACAAGGGTAGTTGTCTTTTTTGTAGTGCCGCAGGAGATCATCATACCCAGGAATGCAAGAAATAAAAGCTTTTTCATTTTGGTCTCAGTCTCTGATCGAAAACATTGGTTTATTGTTAGTAAAGATAATACCCCAAAATTGCTTTGTCAAGTCCCAAGTGCCCATTTAGTGGTAATTTAAACCAGTTATCCCATCGTAATACCACTCATTTCCGGCCGATTGCCTATCAGAATTGAATATTCCCGTGCCTGCCGGCATCATTCGTCAAAAATCAACCTTAATTTACAAAAGAATTTGCATAAATAGATCAATTTCTAAAATTATGAAATTAAAATATTGAATAACAGTGCATTATAAGAAACTTACTTGTTCTAAAGAAAATTAATGCTTTTGACAGACACCTAAATAATTTAGATAAGGATCAGGATTTTAGCCCCTCCATTATTTTTTCATTATGGCAGACCAGAACATTTCTCTTATCATAATGCCAGTTATGCATTCCATTTCCAAGGCAGTCCTTGTACAGGCTGCATTTTCCGCACTGCCCTGTTTTGGTCCAGCCTCTCTCCCTGAAAGGCCTGAATCGTGACTGCCATACTTCAAAAAAATTGTCGTTATAAATATTTCCCTGGACAAATGATCTGTCAATATTAGGACAGGCTGATATGGAACCGTCGGCCAATACAGAACCGATATTGATCCCTGCCCTGCAGAAAAAGTAGCTATCGCGGGTTTTAAGTTCATACGGGCCCAGATAGCCTTCACAGCTGAATTTAACATCAATTGAATTAAGCTTTCTATGGAGGCATATAAAATCCATCAGTTCCCTCAGCTGTTTCCCGGTCAACAACAAATCAATGTTGTTTTTTGCCCGGCCGACAGGTATTATTGTAAAAAGCCGCCAGGCTTTTACCCCTTTGCCGGTCAGGTAGTTGTACAGGGATGGCAGTTCAGTGAAGTTCCTTTTGTTGACACATGTTACAACATCAAAATTCAATCGTGATGAACTCACTGCCAGATTGATTGCCCTGTCAACCGATGAGAAGCTGTACTTTGAATTGCGCAGCCAGTTGTGGCTCTCTTCAAGGCCGTCGAGGCTAATTGTCAGTGCACCCAGCCCGGCATTCAATAACGAAATATGCCTTTGCCTGTCATACAAATATCCGTTTGTGACCATACTCCATCGCACTCCGCGTTTCCTTATCTCCCTGCCGCATAGCTCAATATCGTTTCGTAAAAGAGGTTCCCCTCCGGTCAGCACGACCTGGAAATTATCAGGCTTTGTTTCTATGGAATCAAGAGCTGTTAAAAAGTCTTTCAGTGGCATATCGGCAACTTTGCCGTTTTTTGAACAATCACTGCCGCAGTGCAGGCAATTCAGGTTGCATCTTGAAGTGCATTCCCAGAACAAATAATTCAATTCGTGATTGCTGGTTTCTGATTTTCTGAACCAATGAAAGATCCTTTTTCCGATGAAGGGATGCATCTATTTATCTTCCAATAAAATATCCAGATGAATCTCTCCGAAAGGATTTGTCAGTATTGTATCCTTATCCAGGAAGGCGCCGTTTTGATCCGAATCGGCATCTTCGAACATTATTTTGCAGAGTGGGGCAATTTCCGTATAAAGCGAGAAGCTGCCGTCTTCAGCAGTGAATTCATATTGCGGGAAGTTCTCTACCGAGACTTTTATCCCCTTTATCGGGGCACCGGTTTTTTTCGATTTCACTATTCCCTCGACATATAAATCGGAACCAAAATCCTGAGGTGTGCCATAGCAGGCCTGAAAAACAAACAATGCCGTAGTAAAACTCAATCCTCCTATCAACTTTCTTAACAGCTTTGATCTCATCTTAAGTAGTCTTAAAAAATTATTTTACCTGCCTGAAGACCAGTGGTGAATGATCTCAGGCAGAATTATCTTCTCCGTTACTTAATAACGGTATCAAAATTATGCTAAAAAATGATGAAAGGCAATTTTTTTTGACCGATCTGATTGCCAGTGTATTATCTTTTCCGGAATTATTACTTGCGGCAGGAAGTAAAAAAGAAGGCCAGTACTTTTTCGGATATTTGGCAAAAAAAACCGAACTTTACAAGAGAGAGCTTGGTACTGGCCTGTAATTAAAGAACGGTATCTTCAATACTATCGTATCTGACGATTCACTTTATTGAAAAAAACAGGTCAGTACTTTTGCCCCTCTGATCATTCTTTGCTTCAGTTGTGTTAATGCTATATTGGCATCTTCAATCCTGTATTCCTGTACTTCAGGAATAATTGGTATTTCGGAGGCAATGCTGAGAAACTCTCTGACATCATTGCGGGTGACATTTGCAACACTGATAATTTCTTTTTCCATCCAGAGGTGTCGTGAATAATCGAGGTTAAGCAGGCAATCCTTATCAGTTTCCTCTTTCCTTATGGCATTAATGACAAGACGCCCTCCGGGTTTAAGGTTTTTCAGAGCCTCAACGACAGGCTTCCAGACCGGTGTTGTATCAATAATTGAATCAAGTAGCTCAGGAACTGTGTCGGTGGTATCACCTGTCCAGTACGCTCCCAGTTCCACTGCAAATCTCCTCTCATTTTCACTTCGCGCAAAAACTGATACCCTGGAGTCAGGAAACTTGTTTCTGATTATCTGTAGTACCAGGTGACCTGAGGCTCCAAAACCGGTCAGACCAATACTCTGTCCGTTTTGAAGCCCTGTGAGCCTGACTGATCTGTACCCGACAGCCCCGGCACACAACAGGGGCGCTGCCTGGGAATCGGTATAGATATCAGGTATGGAATATGTGAAGTCTTCAGGAACCGTCATATATTCCGCATACCCTCCATTAACATCCCTCCCTGTCGCCTTAAACAGGAGGCATAAATTTTCATGTTCTGAAAGGCAGTAATTGCACTTTCCGCATGAAGAAAATATCCATGCAACTCCTACACGGTCGCCAATTCCCAGATTCTTTACTGCCCTGCCTGCCGCTGCAACTCTGCCTACTACCTGGTGGCCAGGTATTACGGGGTAAAGAGGAGGGGGGGTCCTGCCTTCAATTTCGTCGAGCTCGGTATGGCATACACCACAGGCTGTGACTCTTATCAGCACTTCTCCCTCGAGGGGCACTGGCTCGGGCAATTCGGTCATTACAAGTGGATTATTATTCTGAGTAAGATCAGTAACTGACTTGAGCAGCATTGCTTTCATAATTCGGGAATTAAGTTTTGGCTGGCATTTTTACCAAATCTTTGAAATGGCCATCAATTACGGGAGGAAAAGTTTAATGCCAATAACGTATTCCAATCCTGACGGATGCATGCAGGAGCCGCGGGATTAACTGAACAGGTGCTGCTCCGGCTTATCGGTATTAGATTGCCTGATGAACTTTTGCCTGACATTTTCTGCAGATCCGACTACGTTAACTTCGATCCAGGTAGCAGGTTGGTTCAGAACCCTGATAAACTTCACAGTATGTTTCGGCTTATAGTTTTTGGGATGTTTCATCATAGTATAACAAAAACGGCAAACCATGCAGGATATTGCGGCTATTCCCCGCCAAATAAATATGCAACTGAGATACCGATAACCGAATTTTTCATTTCAATATCCACCTCATCAGCATCTGTACCAAGGTTCGCAAGTCCAATCCCGTATTGAGCCGAAATCAGGAAGTTGCTGATATTCAGGCCAACTCCGAAGTTGAGTCCAAAATCAAGAGGTTTCAGATCATCTTCTATTCCTGATCCGAAGCTGATATCCTCAGATTCGCCTTCGTATTCCGCTTTGCCTGCAATACCGTAAGCAGCGTAAGGACCGGCAAAGAGAATAATATTTAGTTCATCCATACCCAGACTGTACGCAAGATTAACAGGGATCTCTAAAAATGAGGGTGACATCGAAAAATCAAAAATATCAACATCATAATTTGAACCTTTGGTTGAAAACAGGAGGCCTGGTTGCAGGGAAAGGTTTTCGACGAGCGGAATATCGGAAATTACTCCGACATGAAAACCGGGCCTGAACTTGGGATCCACACTTAGTCCCATGGTTTTCATTGTCATTTTCGACAGGTTAAAACCCGCCTTGGGCCCGAACCTGACCTGAGCCTGCATATTCCCAAAAGCAAATAAAAGGGTGATTACAATCGCCAGTTTTAGAAAGTTTTTCATTTTCACAGGGGTTAATTAAGTCTACTAGTTAAGCCTTTCGACATTTGCTCCGTACTCTTTGCTGGATTTTCCGGATACTCCAGGGATGTTTATTAAATGTTAAACGTTAAACAGTGACTGTTTAGTTCATTCTGGCAAATTTCTTAGTTTAACAAATCAGTCCCGCAAATTGTTGTCAGGCCCTTCCCGGTAAAATACTTCTTTTTTCATAATTATCTTTAAAAAAATTGTTATATTTATTTTAACATGTATTTCTTTGTTCCTGATATACCCCTGAATGAGATTGAAGAAAACTGATATCATCCAGCTTACGATTTCCGGATTGCTGATTATTGCTGCTATCATCATTGCTTCGATGACAATCGGACGAGATATTTATTACGGGTCGCGTGATGAGGGATTACTCTCGTTTGCCATTGTAAATTTCTCGGGGTACCTGTTCTTCCTGTTTATGCCGGTCGAACTGGCCTATATTTATTACCTCCCTGGCGACATCAACATCTGGGCACTTTCTGGCGTTGCATTGGGAACAGCCCTGGTTTCCCAGGCAATCGATTACCTGATCGGGTATGTATTCAGCACAAGGATCATTAACAGGTTTATTGGCCGGCGCCGTTATTTAAAAGCTGAAGGAAAACTGAGGAAATATGGAAATATTGCGATTTTCTTTTTCAATTTCCTGCCCCTTTCTTCGCCGGTAATTTCCCTCGTGGCAGGCATGCTGAAACACAGGTTGAAGGATGCTGTCATATTCACTGTCACCGGTCTCATTTTGAAATATATTATGCTTACACTAATATTCAGTTAATTGACACTTTTCCAGGAATAAGAGACTTCATATCAGATCAGGTTGGCGATCTTTTCAACGGTATTCCAGTTCCGGGTGGTTATATCTTTTCCGAAAAACTTTTCCAGGGTTTCCATTCCCTTTGGTGTATTTGCCGCTGAAAGATCCAGCACACTGCAGACAGATCTCTCCTGAATGTCAATTATCCTTAATGAGCCATCTTCCGAAGTCCATGGCAATGTAAGATTCTGTGCAGCCTGCTGTTTCAGGAATGAAACATAAAGCCTGATCTCAGCAGTTAATTTGATATTCCTGAACGGTTTTGATACGGCCAGGTTGTGAATTTCTCCGGCTGTTCTGAGCAGGACAGGTATCGGGAATCCAAATGTTTTTTCAAGATGAGCGGCAATCTTCTCCTCCAGGATTGTTTCCTTCTCCTGAACAGCTTCAAAAATGATATTCCCGGAGTTAAGAATGGTAACTATACCGGTCAGGCCGATTTTTATCAGTTCACCTGAAAGTTCAACCATAGGGACTTTGTGATGACCGCCGACATTAATGCCACGGAGTAGTGCAATATATTTATGTTTCTCTGACATTATGATTTTCACCTTTTCGTAAAAAAAATATGCTTTTCTATGATAAAACAATTTAGAATGCCTGTTGTTATCATTCATTCATGGTTGCATTCAATTAATTATGAAACGAGGAGATATATTCATGCAGCAGGGTTTATCACGATTTCAGGTAATTCTTATGGCGATTGCAGCAGGCGTTACGGTTGCGAATCTTTACTACAATCAGCCGATCCTAAAGGAGATTGCTCTGTCCTTTAATATATCCGAAAGCAGGGCAGGCGCCATTTCCCTGCTAACCCAGCTGGGCTATGGTCTTGGTCTCTTCTTTATTACACCGCTGGGAGACAAGCTCAACAGGAAGAATATGATCCTCACACTGATGTCGCTGCTGTTTTTTGCGCTGATACTTATGGCAGCAGCTGTCAATTTCACGGAAGTATGGATACTGAGCATCCTGATCGGGATCCTTTCGGTCTCAGTGCATGTGATTATTCCTATGGCTGCTACCATTGAAAAGGAAAGCAAAGGGAAAACTATCGGTATCATTTTTACCGGGATTCTGATTGGAATCCTGGCTGCAAGGATGGCCGGTGGCCTGATCGCCGAACTGGTGGGATGGCGTTATATTTACGTGCTTTCCGCCCTGCTGATCCTGAGTATCGGATTGATTTTAAAACTCAAATTACCGGATTCCAGCAGTGAATATCACGGCCATTACCTTAATTTACTAGGGTCAGCCCTGACACAGATGAAGCGGTTTCCGCTTCTCAGGCAAACAGCTATTACGGGAGCCCTGCTGTTTGGAGTTTTTTGTTCGATGTGGACGACACTTACTTTTTATCTCAGCGGTCCGCCCTTTAATTTTCATCCTGGTGCTATAAGTCTGTTTGGCTTTGTTGCAGTGGCCGGAATCTTTGTGCCTCCTGTTTTCGGCAGGCTTGCCGACAGGGGAAACACTCCCCGTCTGCTTCTTTTATCAATATCAATCGTAATTGCAGGCCTGGTATTGATGAAGCTGAATCCGGACTCGGTTATGATACTGGCTGTAGCTGTTTTGATACTCAGTATAGGGTTGCCTGCAAACCAGGTGATGAACGCATCGATCATATTTTCGCTTGACGAAACCTCTCACAGCCGCATTAATACAATTTACACAACATTGTATTTCATAGGCGGGGCATTCGGCACATTCACAGGGTTGATCAGCTGGAAATACGGAGGATGGAACTGGGTTACCTGGCAAATGGTTATCCTGACCCTGGCAGCATCCGCATTTATTCTGAAAAGTGTCAGGGAACTGGAGCGTGAGAGGATTATTGCAGCCTAATTCTTCAGAAGCACTTCCTTGATCACCTTCTCAAATGTCTGCTTCGGCAATGCCCCCATTGCAGCCTGTGGCTGCCCTTCAACAGGGACGAACAGGAGAGTGGGAATACTCCTGATACCGAAAACGGAAGCAAGTTCCTGTTCATCTTCAGTATTAACTTTGTAGACCATGATCTGTCCGGCATACTCGCGGGCCAGATCTTCAAGCAACGGTGCAACTATTTTGCATGGCCCGCACCAATCGGCATAGAAATCGATTATTGCAGGAAGCGTGCCTTCATATTTCCATTCCTTGTTTGTTTCATAATCAAATACCTTATCCTTAAATTCCTTTGTCGTCAGATGTACAACCTGGTTGAGTTCAGTTTCCATGTTATGTTCATTTAAATTTAATTTCCTGTTTTAAATACGGTGCAAAATTAAATAAAAAAATTGTAAATCGCAATAATATCACCTAAATCTTTTTGATATCACTTGCTTATTTTTATCTTTGCATCATAAATTCACCTGGAATGGGTCATATTTTTAAAAAAGAATTAACGGATGAACAGTTAAATGAGCTGTTTACAAATGACGGGAAATGTTACGAATTCCTTGCTGAATTAAAATGGAGCGACGGTTTTACATGCAGGAAATGCGGGAATAACAACTCGTGTCCAGGCAAAGCTCCCCATTCAAAACGGTGTACCAAATGCAAAACTGAAGAATCGGCTTCGGCCGGAACTATTTTCCATAACTGCAAATTCCCTGTCAGCAAGGCTTTTTACATAGCGTATAACGTTTGCAAGGGAAAGGAAGAGCTCTCAACGTATGAGTTCGCCAGGCGACTATCGCTGAGGCAGATGACCTGTTGGAACTTCAAGACCAAGATCCGGCACGCAATGGAAGAGATGGATTCACTGAGCCAGGGCGAAAAGCTGTCAATCCAGAAGATTTTGACGAGTTAAAACTCCCTGGCAGGTGTTACTTATTTTTTAGTTCATCCAATTGATCCGACTCGTAAATTGTCCTGTCGGTTGATAATCGCGAGATCCTTATCATGGCATACGCCACATCACTGACATTAATACCTTTGTATTTCCTTAAAGGCCCCACAAACATCCATCCGCAAATTTTCATGAATCCTATCGCCACCTTCTCACCCAATCGGTTCTCCTCCCGTTTCCCCATAAGAAAGGAGGGACGGATAAACTTGAGATTACCTGAATAAATCTCCCTGACACTCTTTTCCATTTCCCCCTTGGTTCTCAGGTAAAAGTTGGAACTGGCTGCACTTGCACCTATAGATGAGATCACTACCAGTGCAGGTATTGCCAGGGCTTCAGCTAACCCTGCGATTTGCTGAGGGATGAAAAGATCGACTTTGCGGAATGCTTCTTGTGTTCCCGCAGTGGCAATTGTTGTGCCGATGCAGCAAAAGTAGACTGATGCTTTAAGTTTATCTTCCAGTTCGGGAAGGGTTGAAAAATCGTCGACAATTAACTCTTCCAGTTTTGGATCTGAAATTGATAACTGCCTTCTTGTCACTGCTATTACATTACTGTAATCACGATTATCAAGAAGTTGCTTAACAAGTTCAATTCCAACAAGACCGGTGGCACCAAATACTACAGCTGTCATTTTTCAGAACTAAGTTTTGTCAAATTTATGAATATTATTCAAGCCTGGTCCGTATATTTGTTTGAACTTCTTAAAATGAAGTAATTAACCAGAGACGATATTTTAAACTGATCACACTGTATAATACCTTTAACAACCGGATTATAATGAAAAAACTAGTTAACATCACCCTCGCAATCTTTTTTGCCGCAGTGTTAATCTCACAGACAGCAACAGGACAGTCTGGTGACAGCTTTTTCCCGGCCGCCTCGAATGTCATGAACGCTGAGTATCCGAAGATCTCGGCTGATAACAGTGTATATTTCCGCCTCAGGGCTCCCGAAGCTGTAAAGGTGCAGATTCAGGGAGGTGACGGTCTCTGTCCAAAACCATTGGATCTGGTCAGGGATACTGCCGGGATCTGGAGCCTGATCATACCCAAGGCTGGTCCGGGATTCCATTACTACTGGTTCATCGTTGACGGAGTCCAGGTGAATGATCCGGGAAGTAACACGTATTTTGGATATGGCCGGCCCACGGGAGGGATTGAGATCCCCGTTCAGGGTGAAGATTTCTTTACAGCAAAGAAGGTACCTCATGGAGAAGTGAGGGAACATTGGTATTTTTCGGATATTACCGGGAAATGGAGGCGTGCTTTTGTTTACACTCCCCCTGATTACGATAAGGATCCCGCGAAGCGCTATCCTGTGCTGTACCTGCTTCACGGAGCCGGAGAAAACGAAAGAGGCTGGTCGCTGCAGGGTCACATGAGCTTTATTATGGATAATCTTTATTCGGCAGGAAAGGCAACGCCGATGATCGTTGTAATGGACAACGGCTATGCAACCGCAAAGGATGCTGCAGCACCAACCGCGCAGCCGGTGCGTGACAGGACAAGAATGGCCGAAACACTTGAGCAGGTTTATATCAAAGAGATCATACCAAACATTGATTTGTCATATCGCACTATACCCGAAAGAGAAAGCCGTGCCATGGCAGGTCTGTCAATGGGAGGGATGCAGACAATGCTCATCGGGATGAATCATACGGAGCTTTTTTCACACTATGGATTTTTCAGCGGAGCAATAATGGGAGGTATAATGGATGATCCGAAGAGCGCATTCAAGGGCGTTTTTGCCGATGCTGATTCATTTAATAAAAGGATTAAGCTTATGTGGTTCGGGGCCGGATCGGGTGAAGCGCAATTTGTTAAAATGGTAGATGACACAAAGAAAAAACTTTCAGACCTGGGCATTAAGCCTGCCACATATATTTCGCAGGGAACATTCCACGAGTGGCACACCTGGAGAAGGCATCTCAATGAGTTTGCTCCATTGCTGTTTAAATAAAAACAGGAATTGATCCTATTGGGACCATTTTGTCGGAAGGCGGTCCCACCGGTGTTTCTCAAGCTCTTTCATAAGGTCGGCGTTAAGCAAACCGGCATCACTGGCTGCCAGGTTGATCCTTACATGATCCGATTTTCTCATCCCCGGTATTATTGTACTGACTCCTGGTTCTCCAAGAATAAATCTTAACGCCATCCCGGGCATTGTCATTCCTTCCGGGACCAGAGGTTTGAGTGCATCCGCGCGTTCGACAGAGGGGATGAGGTTCTCCGGGACAAAGTAAGTGTTCCTCCAGTCACCGAATGGCCATTTGCTTTCTTTGGTCAGTGTACCTGTCAGCGAACCCTCATCGAACGGGACCCTGGCAATCACACCTACATTCATTTCCCGGCAGGCTGGTAATAGTTCATCCCTGGGATTCTGGTCAAAGATGTTGTAAATGACCTGAACTGTATCTATCAATCCGCTCCTGACAGCCTTGATCCCGTTCCAGGGTTCCCACCGGTTCAAACTGATACCAATTGCATGGAAGAGGCCTTGTTTTTTGAGGTCGGTCATTTTATTAATACCGCGTTCATCCCTTAGCCAATCGTCCTCCCATGTATGGAACTGCATCAGGTCGAAAGAATCGAGCCCGGCATTCTTAAGGCTTTTTTCAACATATTCCTCAATATGGGAAGGAGGGAAGCAATCCTCAAGGGTGTATTCACCTTTTGCGGGCCATTTGAAATTCTTCGGGGGCATCTTGGTAGCGGTGTACAGCTTTTTCCCCTTGTTTGCCTTTACAAGCTTCCCCAGCAAACCTTCACTCCTGCCATTTCCATAGCCCCACGCAGTGTCGAAAAAATTGCATCCCAGGTCAACAGCAAGCTGAAGGGATTGAAGTGATTCCTCATTGTCCGAGCCGGTCCATCCTCCCATACCCCACATGCCGTAACCGATTTCACTGATCTCCCAGTTTGTTTTGCCAAGTTTTCTGTATTTCATGATCTTTCGTATTAAAGAGGTTATTCTGATTATAGTTATTTCATTACTTTTTCGAACTACAGGTTTCCGGATAAAATATGTGATTTTTCATTTTAATGCAATAATACAATTTGATAAAGTTACAAAAGAGACATGCAAATTATATGCTGTTGGGATTAATTATTCGTAATTTTAAGGGAATCGTTCCATTAATAATCGGAGATCTGTTTTCAGCCATGGAGGAAAAACTGTTGTATAAAATACACGTCACCGGAAGGGTTCAGGGTGTGGGATTCAGGTGGAGCGCAGTCAGGGAAGCAAAATATCTCGGTATTACAGGGTATGTCAAAAATCTATCCGATGGCAGTGTTTATATTGAAGCAGAAGGGTCAAGGAAACATTTAAATGACTTTGTTGACTGGTGCAGAAAGGGGCCCGGCTTCGGACATGTCGGATCTGTAACCACAGATATTTATCCGCCGGTGAATTACACGGAATTCACGATAAAATATTAAAATAATGTGGAATTTATAAATTACCAGGCGCAATCCTAAAGATCCCCGGGATTCCCTATTTCAATTCCTTTTCTGCCTTACTGACATTCCAACCGTCGAGTGCCAGCACAGGTGTTTCACCCTTCAGATCGTCGATGGCGAATTCAACCTTTATGGTTCGTTTTTCCTTCGGCAGGAGAGTAAAGTAATTGTCTTCCCAGTAAACCGGCAATACAAGCTCTTTTGAAGCGGCTTTTACGATTTTTGGATTGACGGCGAAGGCAAGCGTTGCTGAAGGATTCTCAATTGAGATCATTGCCGAGTACTTCCCGTCTTCGGTGCTCAGGGATGCTATTGAAAAACTCAGTTCGACTTCAGGCAACCTGTTAAGTGCCTTGAAATCGGCTTTTTCATCACCCCTGGAGGAGAGCCAGTAGAAATTGGAGGAGACCTCTTTCCCGGCATTATCGCTGAGTATCAGCTTCAGGAAATAAACCTCTCCGGGATTCTTCGGCCATTCAGGTAAGCTGAGCTTCAGGCTTTCATCCGTTGAGATATTGACTGGCACTTCCTGTGAGTACTTTTCCCCCATATTGAAATCATATAGTTTTGCAACAGCTTTAAGCCCGTTATAATCAGAATAAGTACTGTTGACAACACATATTGAACCATCGTCGTAAGAGTATTGAATATGAAGGTTTTCGGTGGCTTTCCTGGTTCCGTAAAATGCTCCGTTTGGTGCGAAGAAATAATCATAAAGCTGCCAGTACATCGATGGCCAGGCTGAATTGTACATCCAGTAAATTATTCCGCTCGACTTATATTTATTCCCTGAGTACGCCTCAAACATTGCCCGTGTTGCCTCATATTGAAGCACCTGTGATTTCATACTGTACTCCTCAACGCCTTCGGGTTTCCCATATCGTGAATACAAAGCCTCCCGGGCATGGGGATAAAAAGCTTTGTGCAAACGGATGTTCCACGAATTGCTCATCGGCCACAGGTCTTCTTCAGGCATCATTAAGCGCATTGACTCAACGGGAGGGATCTGTTCCCCTGAAGGTCCGGCTTCGGTGTTAAATTCTAGCTTCCCATACCAGTATGAAGGTGGCATGTAAGCATAGACTCTGGGGTAGGGTCCCATCCAGAGCCCGGTATTACCGTCAATGTTGCTCGAGTCTGCAGTAGCGGATGACTGGTAAGGACGGGTAGGATCATATTCTTTAAGCACCCGGATATACATTTCTTCAACTTTTGCAGGCGGGAACATGTCGCTTCCGTAAAGCCAGTTAAATACCGAGGGATGATTCCTGAGGCGGACAATCTGGTCGGTCCAGCTCTTTTCAGCGATATCCTGAACATGAGGAGTCCATTTATCCCACCGTTCCCATGAGCTGCAGCAACACCACCCCACAATGAGCAGAATGCCTTCCTCGTCACATTTCTCAAACAGATAGTCGGATCCGCGTGGAGCTTCCAGACGCAAGGCATTGAGTCCCATATGCTTTGCGTATCGGATGTCGGTGTCGATACGCTCATTCGACGGCCTGAGCATCATGTCCTCAACATATCCGCCACCCCTGATCACAATGTTTTTACCATTTACCTGGAAAACCCTTGTATGTTTCCCGTCAAAATTGTTCATCCAGGAGGTGATCTCACGGATCCCGAAGCGGACCTTATCAGTATCCGAGACTTTTCCTTTTGTCTCAAATGTCATCTCAAGGTTGTAAAGGTTCTGGGGTCCGACAGTGTGAGGCCACCATAACTTTGGATCAGCAATAACCAGCTGGCTGAAATTTTCAGGATCAAGGGAAACCAACTTTTTTTCGTCAGGTTGAAGCGTTATTTTTTCAGAGAAGAGAATATCCCCGATTTTGCCGTTCAGGATTCCTGTGACCCTTTTGGGAGTTGTATTTAACAGCTCCGTTGTAATTGTGAGCTTTGCTGTATCGGTCGAT
>CAZKMH010000050.1:0-12857 GCA_964553395.1 uncultured Rikenellaceae bacterium
CCTTTGTAAATTAGTAAGATTCTACTTTTTTTGATTTTTTGTTGGCCTGTCCTAAACCTGATCTAACCTGATGTGCCTATGAAAAAAATCTACCCAAATCCTCTACGTTACTTTCTAAAATGGTAGAGCTTCCCGGAAGCTATGCCTTTCCCGGTTTATTCAGGTAATACCTGAACAATATATTTCATGTTTAGACTTTAAATCTTAAAACCTTAAAAGTATGACAAAAAACTTTGGAAAATCTGTTTCATTGCCATGGTACTTCCTAAGGAAAAAGCCGGTAATGAGACTAATGACCCTTATCTTATTGTTGGGGGCGTTCCGGTTGACAGCATTAGCATACGTTGACGGGGATGAAACCTCATACAATCTGCTGCAAAGAGCTATAACCGGACGTGTTATTGATGAATCCGGCAATAACATGATCGGGGTAAATGTTATTGAAAAGGGAACCACTAACGGTGCAATAACAAATGCTGATGGAGTATATTCCATCACAGTAGCTTCGACAAATTCCACCCTTGTATTCTCTTTTATCGGGTATAGCACACAGGAAGTGGTTGTCGGTTCCCGGAACTCTGTTGATATTACCCTCATTGAAAGCCTTTCCAGGCTTGAAGAAATAGTTGTTGTCGGATATACAACCCAGGTGAGGAAATCCTTAACGGGGGCTGTCTCGACTGTGAGTGCTGATGAAATGGCAAGAGAAACCACGGCAAATGCTATTACGAGGTTGCAAGGCAAAGCCTCCGGAGTTAATATCATTAATGCAAAAGCGCCCGGTGGTGGTGCCGAAGTAACTATTCGTGGCCTGGGTACCATTAATAACAATTCCCCTCTGTACGTTATAGATGGAGTGCCGACAAAATCTGCTATTTCCCAGCTAAATCCTGATGAAATTGAAACAGTAACAGTTCTTAAGGATGCATCTTCTGCTGCAATCTATGGAGCTCGTGGTGCTAATGGAGTTATTTTAATAACTACAAAACATGGAACTGCCGGAAAATCGAAAGTTACATTAAATGCCCGATTTGGCATCAGCAGTTTTTCAAATTATTATGACCTGCTTAATACACAGGAATACGGTGAATTGCTTTGGCTCGAAGCTAAAAATCAGGGTAAAGCACCCTCCAATATTCTTTATGGTACGGGGACTACTCCACAAATACCTGACTATGTTGTTCCCGCAGGTAAGATGCTGGGGGATCCGCTGGCTGATCCGGCCAAATATAATCATACACCTGGTGCTGCTTTTTACAATATTACCATGGCTAACAAGGAGGGAACTGACTGGTATGATGTAATACTTCAACCAGGGATCATGAATGAATATAATCTGTCGCTTACTGGTGGTACCGATAGAGGTACTCATGCTTTCACCATGGGTTATTTTAGCGAAAGAGGAATTATCAAATACACCAGTTTTGACCGCTATACCCTCCGTTCAAATGCAGATAATAAAATAACCAAATGGCTGACACTGGGAGAATCCCTGGGTATATCTTATACTGTAGGTAAAGGCAACCGGTCTGAATTTGGTGAAGGAATTCCGATTTCACAAGCTTATCGTATGCAACCCATTATCCCGGTGTATGATATCATGGGTAATTTTGCAGGAACAAAAGCGACCGGAACCGGAAACGGGGAAAATCCTTTAGCTGTTTTATACCGTGACAGGGATGATTACTCGCATAATCTCAGGGGAATAGGTAATGTATATGGTGAAGTCCAGATAATTAATGGGCTAAGGGTTAAATCATTATTTGGATTTGACTACAGACCTAACGACAGCAGGGATATTTTCCGTCAAAACCCGGAATTTCAGGAATCAAAACCATCCGATATCCTGACTATGAACAGTGGTTACACTACTCAGTGGAACTGGACTAATACGATTAATTTTATTAAAACCTTTGCAAGTGTGCATACATTGAACTTCCTCGCCGGTACTGAGGCTGTTTCTGTTTCAAGTAAAGACGTCAGCGCCAGCCGGTCAACCTTCTTTTCTGATGATGCAATTTATATGTACCTGAATGCAGGTGAGAAAGATCAGACGAGCGGCGGAGGTGGCAGTGAAGTAAGATGGATGTCTTACTTCGGAAGGATTAATTATGATTATAGTGGGAA
This sequence comes from uncultured Rikenellaceae bacterium, assembly GCA_964553395.1. Taxonomy (GTDB): domain Bacteria; phylum Bacteroidota; class Bacteroidia; order Bacteroidales; family VadinHA17; genus LD21. The sequence continues at coordinate 2,128 of CAZKMH010000050.1, forward strand.
GTATCTGGCCGAAGTTACTTTTCGTCGTGATGGTTCATCAAGGTTTGGAGCCAACAGTCGCTGGGGTAATTTCCCTGCTTTTTCAGCAGGTTGGAGAATATCGGAAGAGTCCTTTATGGCGAACTCCAGAGACTATATTGATAACCTCAAAATCCGTGCAGGATGGGGAATGTCGGGTAATGATGAAGTAGGTAACTATAATGGCTTTACAACATTCGGGTCCAGAAATGATTATTCCTTTTATTCAATTAACGGTAGTGTCAGCTCCCTGGCATCAGGTTTCTATGCATCTGCAATTGGGAACCCGGACGCAAAATGGGAGACGACGACAACTACAAACGTTGGGATCGATGTTACTGCATTAAACAATTCCCTTACCGCAACTCTTGATGTATGGGTAAGAAAAACAAAAGATATGCTTTTCGCAGTTGCTATTCCCCGTGTAGTTGGTGCTGCTTCAGCTCCTTCAGTCAATATCGGCGATATGGATAATAAGGGTTTTGACCTGAATATAAGCTATCAGAATAGTACTCTGGGAGGTGATTTAACTTATAATGTAGGTTTAACCCTGTCGCACTATAAGAATGAAATTGTTAAGATCTCAGGTAAAGAAGCTGAATTTATAGGTGGTGGTGATTTCAGGCAGATGGTTTATACACGTGCAACAAAAGGTACTTCCTTCCCGGAATTTTATGGATTAATTGTTGACGGATTTTTAGAGTCCCAGGATGAAGCTGATGAGTATGCCGAAATGTATGGAGGTACTTATAATGTAGCCGGTCATTTTAAATACCGTAATATATCCGGAGATGATATTGTTAATGATAATGACCGTACCTACATAGGTAGTCCACATCCTAAATTTACCGGAGGGTTTAATGCTGACCTGGGCTATAAAGGTCTTTCTTTAAGTGCATTCTTTTATTCAAGTTATGGTAACAAACTGTGTAACTATGTCAGACGCTGGATTGATTTTACACAGTTTACCGGCGACCGCACAAAAGACCGTCTGTACAGGTCCTGGGGGAGCCCATATCTTGATGATAATGCAGATGCAGTTCTGCCTTTGGCCGATGAGACTACTGTTAGCCAATATCCTTCAACTTTCTTTCTTGAAGATGGTTCTTTCCTAAGGTTAAAAACTTTACAGCTATCGTATGCTCTGCCGAAATCGATTAGCCAGAAGCTAACTTTGAACAATATGGAAGTTTATATTCAGGGAACTAATCTCTTTACACTGACAAAATACAGCGGACTCGATCCGGAAGTTTCAAGAGGAGGCGTTAATCTTGGTGTTGATGATGGTCAGTGGCCTACAGCCAGGCAGTTTGTATTTGGAATCAGGCTTGATATATAGGCAAATTGATGTGATGAAAACCGATAAAAATAAACAGAATATGAAAAGGAATATTATATTTTCTACAATCGCTGTCGGATTACTGATTGCATTGTTGGCCGGCTGTTCTGATGAATTCCTGAATACAACACCAACTGCATCGGCAAATAATGTGGTACTTGCGAATGAAAAAGGTGTTAATGCCCTTTTAATTGGTGCCTATGCTGCAATTGATGGGCAAACTCGCGGTACAGCAGGTGCATCCTGGGCAGGCTCAGTATCCAACTGGGTATGGGGCGGCGTGGCATCGGATGATGCTACCAAGGGGTCAGATATTAGTGACCAGTCTACTATTAATCCAATTGAAAACTACTCGGTTGATGCCACAAACGGATATATTTCCGATAAGTGGTATGTTAACTATGACGGTATATCACGGGCTAACGATGTGCTTAAAGTAATGGCATTATGTGACCCTCCTCTCCCGGATGCTGTCCAGGCAAGTATTAAAGCACAGGTTTTATTTATCAGAGGATTTATTCATTTTGAGCTGAAAAGGGTATATAACAATATTCCATACATAACCGATGATGTTGATGCCGTTACTGTGGTTAATACAGTTGATACATGGCCGTTAATCGAGAATGATCTGAAATATGCCGTTTCAAACCTTCCGACAACTCAGGCTGACGTAGGTCGTCCTACCAGGTATGCTGCAGAGGCTGTTTTGGCAAGAGTTTATATGTTCCAGAAGAAATGGAACGATGCAAAACCATTGTTGGATGATATAATTTCAAGTCTTAAATATGAACTTACACCCAACTTTGATGATAACTTCCTTGCTGCCAAAAGGAATAATAAAGAATCAGTTTTTGAGATTCAGTACAGTGTAAATGACGGAGCAAGTGGTTCACCGAATGCCGGTTGGGGAGATGCACTTAATTTCCCGGTAGATATTGATGGTACCGGAACCTGCTGTGGATTTTATCAACCGACACAGAATCTGGTAAATGCATTTAAAGTTGATCCTGCGACTGGTTTACCATTCCTGGATGCGGATACTCTCGCAAACTTTAAAAATGATATGAAACTTACCTCCGACCAATTCTTTGTCCAGGATACGGTAACTACGGTAGATCCAAGGTTGGACTGGACAGTGGGCCGCAGGGGGGTTCCTTATCTGGATTGGGGAATTATGCGTGGCTCAACGTGGATTCGTGACCAGGGTAATGCAGGTCCTTACGTTAATAAGAAGAACATGTTTCTGAAAAAGGATAAAGGAACCCTGTCAACAACCACAGGATGGGCTACAGGTGTAAATTCAAACAGTTACAGGGCTATCAGGTATGCCCATATTCTGCTTTGGAGAGCTGAGGTAGCTGCTGAATCTACTCCGGCAGATCTTGCGACAGCAACCCAACTCGTAAATCAAATCCGCACCAGAGCAGCTAACCATGTTTTAATGGGAAGATGCAGGTTGTTCGAACTGCAGACTACCCAGACGGCAATTGAACCATATGTTGATAATTCAAAGCCAGCCGCAAATTATTTAGTAAATCCATATCCGGTTACTTTTGCCAGCGTGGATGTTGCACGTAAGGCAATACGGTATGAAATGAGACTGGAATTTGCAATGGAAGGGTATAGGTTTTTTGATCTTGTCCGCTGGGGCATCGCCGCACCCACAATTAATATGTATTTAACTCAGGACAGACATTTCAGATCATTGTTGGGAGGTGTAAAACCAGCAGTATTCGCTGCTAATAAAAATGAATACTGGCCATTACCTCAAACCCAATTAGATCTTCAACCTGGCGTTCTTACGCAAAATACCGGTTGGTAGAATCGGATTATTTTATTTAAATAAAAGAGGCTGTTTCATTTGGACAGCCTCTTTCTTTTTATCCTGTATCATTCAGTTTTTGCAAACTTGCCGCCCCTGAACTTATATCTGGCAATCTCCATGCATGTAGCACATCCATATCCCGGTGAGTCAATCCCCACTTTTGAAATCTCGGCATAAATTATCCTGTCTTCCACTTTCAGGATACTAATGATATCAAATAACACAGTGTCAATCACCATTTTCTCCCCTGTAGTTAAGATAAGCAGATGCTCTCTCATTATAAGTTTTTGTCCTTGCAGAAGGGTCAGGGGAACAATGGCATCCTTTTCCGGATCTTCATCAATCTCACTGATGACAATTTTAGCCGGATCGATCACATACCTCATTCTGTCCGTGGAAAGTGTGATGATACCATCTCTGTCGGTTGACACTCTTGCATCCTTCATGATATGTAATGCATATTCTTTTGCAACAGTGATTACCTGGCTTCTGGCTGTCGCCTCCGGAGAATTGCCTCCCCTGCCATGCGTGCAGGCTGCCAAAAAGCCCGCAAGGATTATAAATATTGAAACAATGCGCATGATTAATCCGTTAAACATTTCAAAAATATAACAAAAAAGAGTTTCGAGGAAATAACGTATCTTTATTCACATGTCTGCAAAAACAATCATACTCGCTGACGGCAGGTTCCCTGTGCATGAAATACCTCTTGGCTACCTTAAAAATGCCGAAAGGATAGTCTGTTGCGACGGAAGCGCCGAAACCCTGATAAATGCGGGAATGATACCAGAAGCAATTGTGGGTGATATGGATTCCCTCAAAAAGGGAATAGCAAAAAGATTTTCTGATCGCATTTATCGTGATAAGGATCAGGATATTAACGATCTGACTAAGGCAGTACATTGGTGTATAAAAAGGGATTTCAGGGATCTCGTTATCCTGGGCGCTACGGGCAAAAGAGAAGATCATACAATTGGAAATATATCATTGCTTGCAGAATATGTAAAAGATGCGGATATTATAATGATAACCGATACCGGGATTTTACGTCCTTTCCTTGAAAGTTGCAAGGTCCCGTCATTCCCCGGACAGCAGGTTTCAATCTTTTCGATTGACCCTGATACCGTTTTAAATTCAAAGGGATTGAAATACCCTCTCAAAAACAGGAAACTGAAAAACTGGTGGAATGCAACACTTAATGAGGCAGTCGGAGAAAGCTTTATTCTTGAATTCTCCGGAGGTCCGGTAATCGTTTACCTCGAGCTCCCTGAATAGATCAAATCATTTTAAGCTCTTTTACCAGGTTAATAAGCTGTACACGGCTCTTTACATTGGTTTTGATGTAGATCCGGTGAGTGTGGTCCTTTACTGTCTGAAGGCTTATAAATAACTTATTAGATATCTCTTTGTTACTGAGTCCGTTACATATTTCACGTATAATTTCCGATTCCCGTGGCGATACTTCATACTTCCTGCAGAACTCTCCAAATGAAGCATCCTTTAGCGGTTCAGCAGAACTCAGGGATAAAAGTGTTCCGTAGGTGAACCAGACCGGAAGGAAAGTATTGCCGGCAAAAAATGCCAGGATAAATATCGCTCCCAGCCAGAGTTGCGATTTATAGAACAATAATGGAGTTCCCTGTGTCGCCATTATCAGAAACAGGACCGGAGCAATTATCCTTCTGTCATATTCGTGGATTATGGTGCGGCTTTGTTTCGGGAAATGGATTATATAGGATGCCAGTACTGAATATAACAGATTCATTACAATAAAATAATTCATGATAAGTGTTGCAGGTTCAAATGTTTCCTCACGGGCAATCAGATAGCCCAGCAGTATCAGCATGGAGAAATTGAAAAAAAGAAACCCGAAAATAAACCATTTGCTGCTTCTCCATCCTGAGATCCCTGAAGCAAACTGGACAAGCATCAGCCAGGCGAATACCAGGAATGGCAATCCCATGAACATTGCAATATCTGAAAACCTTTCATTTAGTCCCGCGTTTATGTACGGAGCCAGAAAAGCCTTGATAAGTACCTGTCCCCAGATACCATAAAAACCAAATGTGTAAATGAAGACCAGGAAATATAACAGAGTGGAGAAGAGCTCCGTCCTGTATTTAGTCCTTAATCTGGATGCCAGAATAATTCCTCCTGAGGCAAGAGCCACAGACAACATAAAAAGAAGATAAACCAGGATTGTGAGCATAATTATATAAAGGTATAAAAATTGGAAATAATACCGGTATAAAGGCAGACACTACTTAAGTATTGCTTTCCATACTTTGGTAGGATTCCTGAAAAACACTACAATAGTATTGATTCCATAAAAAAATCAGGGTTTACATTTGCCACATAATATTCACCAATTAAAATTAAAAGTAACCATGGAAAATGAAAATCAATACAAACTGCTTCCCACCTTCGGTGATGCCTTCGGCACAGGATGGCGGGTAATGTCGGATAACTTCCTGAGACTTCTCCTTGTTGTTTTTGTCCTGACTATTCTGTCAGGCCCGATGAGCGGGATAGATTTTAAGCTTGACCAATCGAATTTTAAAGGATTTCCCTGGAAATGGGATGGTAATTGGGAGCAGATATTCGGACTTGCATCGTTGGGAGTCTTTGCAGTATTTATCGGACTCATTGCTTTGCTCTACACATTCCTGGCCAGGCCTGTTGTCGAGTATGGCGGCAAAATGATCTTCGTTCAGGCTGTCAGAAAGGTAAAGCCGGATTTTGAATTGCTTATCAAAGGATTCTGGGAGAATTACCTTAATATTATACTCGCAAACCTGATGGTATTTGCACTTGTGGTTCTGGGATTGTTCGCACTTATTGTTCCCGGGATAATAATAGGATGCCGGCTTGCATTTACCGGGTATATAGTAATGGACAAGAAGCTTGATCCGATTGAAGCTGTTGAACTTAGCTGGAAGCTTACAAAAGGCCATGGCTGGACAATATTCCTGATGGGTTTTGTATCATTCTTTATCCTGATGTTTGGCCTGATCCTTATGATAGTAGGTATTTTGCCTGCATTGATTTGGGTAAAGAGTTCGTTCGCATCACTGTATCAGTCGGTGCTTCTTGAAAAAGAAAAACCAACTGAAGTTGCTGTGGCAGCATAGATAGCCGGTAAGGGTTGTTTAATTTTTTAATCAACGTTTAATAAAACGTTTAATAAAACGTTTTATTAAACGTTTTATTAAACGTTGATTACAAACTCACCAGTAACCGGCATGAGCAATAATGAAGTCCTTTTGAAGAATCATTCAATATCTGCTGCAGGATATACATTGATAAAAATGATTTTCGGACAGGCAGGGGCAAAGAAATAAAGGCAAGGTTATTTCTTCCTCAGTTTTGCAAACCTCAGCAGCAGCTTCTTTCTGCCACCATTTTCAAACTCAACAGACGCTGTCGTATTCGGTGGTTCACCTTCGATGGAAACAATAACACCATTTCCGAACCTTTCATGCAGCACTGGATCACCTTCGGCTAATTCCGACGGATCGATACCTGATGAACCGGAAAAAGCAGTCGCTGGTAATTCTGATGGTGTCCGGAATTTTTTCAGTCTTGGCGCCGGGGTATAGAGGACCGGTTCTTCACTAAAGCGATATGGTTTTTCCTCCCTGCCAGATCCAGGCCGAAACGGTTTTCCCCCTGTCTGCGGATAATGAAGAAAACTCTGATCGACCTCACGGAGAAATCTGCTTGGATTGCTTCTTTCAAGGTTTCCCCACTTATATCTGTTCAGCGCATAGCTGAAGACAGCCTGCTTCTTTGCCCTGGTAAGTGCCACATAAAACAGACGCCTCTCCTCCTCAAGTTCCCTGGAACTGCCTGCCGACAGGGGAGACGGGAAAAGAGTATCCTCCATGCCCACAATATACACATAGTTGAATTCCAGACCTTTAGCCGAATGCATTGTCATCAGTGTCACCTTATCACGATCTCCGGCCTTTTCATTATCCTGGTCAGTAAGCAGGGCGACATTTGCCAGGTACGCTTCGAGGATTGAGGGTTCACCGTTTGTTTCAGCGGCTTCGGTGAATATCTTTATGGCATTCAGCAACTCCTGCATGTTCTCATAACGGCTTACCTCCTCAGGCAGATTGCCATCCCTCAGATCTTTCATTATCCCCGATCCGAAAGCGATCTCTTTAGCCTTTGAGTACGCATCCATTTTACCGGTATTCTGAGATAATGTTGTAATAAGATCAGCATAAAGAGACAATTTTTTAACTGTTCCCGGATTGAAATAACCAGGATATTTTGCCGATTCCGTCATGATATTCCAGGCCGGTACATTTCTTTCCCCGGCAAGATCCAGGATCTTCTGGACTGTAGTATCGCCGATTCCTCTTTTCGGATAGTTGATGGATCTTTTAAGGGCTTCTTCGTCCTCCGGATTAATAACCATCCTGAAATACGCAAGGATGTCTTTTATCTCCTTGCGCTCATAAAATGAAAGGCCGCCATAGATCTTGTAAGGGATGTTTTTCCTGCGGAGAGTCTCTTCAAATATCCTGCTCTGGGCATTGGTTCTGTAGAGAATTGCAAAATCCTCCCATTTCATCTGCAGTGTCAGGCGTTTATCGAAAATATCTGTTGTGATGTTGAATCCTTCCTCGGTGTCTGTCATTGCCTGCATCACCATTATCTTTTCTCCTTGTTCATTCTTTGAGAAGACAGTTTTATGGATCTGTCCCTCATTGTTCGCAATGATCCCGTTGGCAGCGTTTACGATGGTCTGGGTCGACCGGTAATTCTGCTCAAGCTTAAAGAGATGGTATTCGGGATAATCATTCCTGAATTCAAGTATATTTTCGATCCTGGCGCCCCTGAATGAATAGATGCTCTGGGCGTCGTCTCCCACCACACAGACATTCCTGTGGCTGGCTGCAAGTTTTTTAATTATCAGGTACTGAGCATAGTTTGTATCCTGATACTCATCCACAAGTATATATCTGAATTTCTCCTGGTAGGATGCCAGTACATCAGGAAAATCCCTGAAAAGAATATTGGTATTCAGCAACAGATCATCAAAATCCATTGCGTTAGCCCTGAAGCAGCGGCTTGCATATATTTTGTAGATTTCAGCCAGTAACGGTATCCTGTTGGCTTTGTCATATTCATGAGTCGAATTATTGGCTGCATACATACTGGCTGTGACAAGATTATTCTTGGCGGTGGATATCCTTGAGGAGATCATTCCGGGTTTGTAAATGGTATCTTCGAGATTAAGCTCCCTTATAATTGTACGGATAAGGCTTTTTGAATCAACGGAATCGTAGATTGTATAATTTGATTTGTATCCCAGCCTGTCACCCTCGATCCTGAGTATCCTGGCAAAAATTGAATGAAATGTCCCCATCCAGAGGAATCGCGCAATTTCATTTCCGGCAATACCGGCGATCCTCTCTTTCATTTCACCTGCCGCTTTATTTGTAAATGTCAGGGCAAGTATCTTTCCGGCCTGGACGCCTTTCTGAAGCAGGTTTGCAATGCGCCAGGTAAGCACACGTGTCTTGCCTGCACCGGCACCGGCAATCACCAGGGCAGGTCCTTCCGTGTTAATGACTGCCTGCTTCTGAGCGTCGTTCAGATCGTTAAGATAGTCCTGGACCATTTGTTTTATCAGAATTTCAGTATACAGGGTGGGGCAAAATTAACAATTACAAATTGAGTGAACCACAATGTTGAAAACTAATAAGCTGACTTTTATTTAACAGTATTGATCTCTACTTCTTTAAATCCTGATTTTTTACTATTATTATAGTTTAATTTCATTATTCTGTCAACATGAAGAAATTTATCCTGTTTATTTTAAGTATGGTTTTACTTGCCTGTAACAACAGGCAGCCCTCCTCTACTGTAGGAGAGCGGCTTGAATGGTGGAAAGATTCCCGTTTCGGGATGTTCATCCACTGGGGGCCGGTCAGCATAAAGGGTACTGAAATTGGATGGTCAAGGGGCAGGGAATGGACTGTCGAAGAATATGATACCCTTTATAAGCAGTTCAATCCTGTTAATTTCAATGCACTTGAATGGGTCAGGATAGCAAAGGCTGCCGGTATGAAGTACATTGTTTTTACTTCCAAGCACCATGACGGATTCTGTATGTGGGATACAAAGTATACCGATTTCAACATTATGAATTCACCCTTCAAACGGGATGTCATGAAAGAATTATCCGAAGCATGTAAAAAGGAGGGAATAGCGCTGGGATTTTACCACTCTACCTGCGACTGGCACCATCCGGATTTTCCCCTTACCAGCCCGGGGGGAAGCGTAAAAAGGGAAACCTTTAACCTTGACAGATACACAGAGTATCTTAAAAATCAGTCAGTTGAAATTATAAAAAACTACGGTCCACTTCTGGTTATGTGGTATGATGTGCCACAACAGTTTGATTCTGTCAGGGGACAGGGGGTTATTGACCACATCCGTAAAATTCAGCCGGATATACTTGTAAATAACCGGACGGGAGCAAAGGGTGATTTTGACACTCCCGAGCAAAGGGTAGGAAATTTTCAGACTACCCGGGCATGGGAAACTTGTATGACTATCGGACGTCAGTGGGCTTGGAAACCAGATGACGAAGTTAAGTCACTGGAGCAGTGTCTTCATAATCTCATCCGTTCTGCAGGAGGTGACGGTAACCTTCTCTTTAATGTTGGTCCGCGACCGGACGGAACAATAGAGCCGCTTCAGGTTGAAAGACTGAAGGAGATGGGAGAGTGGCTGAATAAATACGGATACTCAATTTATGGGACGCGTGGCGGACCATTCAAACCGGCCGACTGGGGTGTAAGTACCAGGAAGGAGAATAAAGTCTACCTCCATATCCTCAAATGGTCGGGAGACTCTCCGAAAATAGCAATACCGGATATTGGAACCAAAATAGCTGATGTAACCCTTGCAGATGGTGGATTAATTAAATGCACCGGAACCGGAAATTCATATGTCATTGAGTTTGATGGCAAACTGCTCCGGCCCTTAAATACGATTGCTGAAATTGAATACGAGGGCAATATTATGAATGCAACACCTGTGGATGTTGTTTCACAGTCAATCTCATACATGAAAAAAGTTACTGCATCGTCAAATGAAAAGGGGCAATGGATCAATCATCAGTGGGTCGATCTTAAGGCGATAAATAACGGCGACTGGTCAGGGAGTTTCTGGCAGCCGGCTGATGATGATAAGACTCCATGGATTGAGTTTGACCTGGGAAAGTCGCAAAAGATCTCAAAAGCAATTCTGTATGAAAGCGGGAATAATGTGGAATCGTTTGAACTTCAGTGCAAAGCAGGTGATCAATGGAAAACTTTTTACAAAGGAACGGGTATAGGAGAGAGATCTGAAATTACCTTTGAACCTGTTGAGGCTGGTATTGTAAGGTTGCTTATCGGTTCCGGGAAGAGCACTGTGCAGATTTATGAAGTAATGTTCCTTAATTAAAGGATAAAGACAACTGGCTTTTTGCTAATTATTAATATACCGGAAATGATTTTGCTGCCGATATGGCTAAAATGG
>CAZKMH010000050.1:12867-14302 GCA_964553395.1 uncultured Rikenellaceae bacterium
CGACCTATCCGAAAACCCGGAAATGGTGACAATGATGGAAGAAGTTTTCCATTTGGACTGAAAACTCTGGAGATTTTATTAAACTTGCAGAGGATTATACCAATTGGTCTGCAGTGACCGTTAATAGAAAAACTTCAGATAGCCTGTGCGTAGTATTTTTTCGATAGTTCTCTTTCTTATACCATTGTCAGTACTGGCACAGCTATCGGCACCCGGATCAACATCGGTACGGTTTACCTCATATCTCTCGGATCCGGCACTCAGGCATCCAATATTTGTTTACTGCAATGAATCAGGTTCCCAGACAGGCACGCTTAATGCCGTAAGTCCCGGGGGGACAGGGCCTTTCAACTTTGCCTGGTACAAATGGAGTACCGTTTCCAACAGCTTCAGCATACCTGTAAAGACTGAAAATGGAGTCATGAATTCATCAGCAGCATCCCTGGGCGCAGGTGGATATAATGTTATTATAACGGGTGGTTTTGATACGATCCTGGTCGGATGGATTGTTTTTGATACTCCGCCTGTTGCGGCAGCCGGCCTTCTAAATCCGGCCAAACATTGCAACTATGTAGCTCTTGACGGCACAGCAGCTGCAACGGTTACGGCCTTTCAGTATTTTGATCCGGGAACAGGAAATCCCCTTTCACTTAAAAATGAACTTACCTTCCTGTGGTCATCCGATCCGGTATCATCTATTCCTCATCCCGGTATTGATATAGATCCCATAACATTTTCACCGCCTCTTGAGGATGTGACCTATAATCTTAAAGTCAGCACGCTGGGATGTAGCAGTGAAGCGTCGTTCTTTTATGAATCGATCCATATAAAAGCCGATTTTACAATCGATCCTATGGAAGGCGAGGCTCCTCTTGAGGTGAGCCTGACTGACAATTCAATAAGAGGATATACATACGAATGGGATTTCGGAGATGACTCAGTCTCGAATCTGAGTGACCCTTTGCCCCACACATACTATAAGCCAGGTGAATACACAATACTTCTGACAATTGAAAGCGAGTTGCATTGTATCGATTCGCTGAGGTCCCAGACCATAACAGTTGAACCATCAGCTTTAGCTATACCCAATGTATTCACGCCTGACGGGGACGGGTACAATGACTGGTTTATGATCGAATCCAAATCGATGAGGTTTGTCAGCATGGAAGTTTTCAGCCGGTCGGGACTTAAAGTGTATGGCTTTTCAGGCACTGATGAAAGACTGAAGGAATGGACAGGCTGGGATGGCAATGTCAATAACTCGTCAATCAAAGCGAGCCCGGGAGTCTATTTTTATATAATTCGCGCCTATGGGTGGGATGATATTGAATATGACAGCAAGGAGTACAGAGGATTCGTCTATCTTTATCGGTAATGGCGCAACGGTGCAAAGGCGTAAAGGTTTTATGGATAAACGGTATTAAGGCGCTAGCCC
>CAZKMH010000051.1:0-7559 GCA_964553395.1 uncultured Rikenellaceae bacterium
CGGATTCTGGGACACATTCAGGGCGCTTTTCCCGTTCACCACGCTAATGTATCCTGAACTTAACGGCAGGATCATGGAAGGACTTGTCAATACTTACAAAGAGAGCGGCTGGCTTCCCGAGTGGGCCAGTCCGGGTCACCGCGACTGTATGATAGGATCGAATTCGGCATCGCTTATTGCAGACTCATATCTGAAAGGTATCAGAGGGTATGATATTGATGTTTTGTATGAAGCGATACAGAAGAACACAAAAGGTGTTGGGCCGGTTTCTTCAGTCGGAAGGCTTGGTGCAGAATACTATAATAAACTGGGCTATGTACCTTACGATGTTAAAATTCGCGAAAATGCCGCCCGTACCCTCGAATATGCATATGCCGATTTCTGTATCTGGAAGCTGGCAAAGGAGCTTAAGCGTCCGCAGGAAGAGATCGATCTTTTTGCAAAAAGGGCGATGAACTATAAATATGTATTTGATCAGGGAAGGAAGCTGATGCGCGGACGAAATGAGGATGGAACATTCCAGTCGCCATTCAGCCCGTATAAATGGGGAGATGCTTTTACCGAAGGCAACAGCTGGCATTATACCTGGAGCGTATTTCAGGATGTTGCCGGACTGGTTGATCTGATGGGAGGGAGGGAACAGTTCATTGCGAAGCTCGATTCAATTTTTGAGGTTCCGCCGGTTTTTGATTACTCATACTACGGAATAGTCATTCACGAAATACGTGAGATGCAGATAATGAACATGGGCAACTACGCCCATGGAAACCAGCCTATTCAGCACATGATATACCTCTATAACTATGCAGGAGAGCCGTGGAAGGCTCAATATCATGTCAGGCAGGTCCTCGATAAGCTATATAACTATACACCGGACGGATATTGTGGTGATGAGGATAACGGACAGACATCTGCGTGGTATGTTTTCTCAGTACTTGGCTTTTATCCTGTCACACCGGGAACCGATCAGTATGTTTTCGGTTCTCCTTTATTTGACAGGGTAACCCTGACCTTTGAGAACGGGAAGAAGCTAACGATTGAAGCGCCTGAAAACAGCAGCAATAATGTTTATGTGGGCGGGATTACTCTCAATGGGAAGGAGGTCGGCAGGAATTATATCCGGCATTCCGAATTGCAGGGTGGCGGAAAGCTTCTTTTCAAAATGCAAAATACACCTGACAAAAACTGGGGTGTTTCAAAGGATGCATTCCCGTATTCAATGAGTACAGGGGAATAATTCTTGTTACTCAGATTTCCAATGAGCTGAATATAAGATAGTCCTCAGATATTATTACAACCTCAACCTGATATTGAACCTGGCAAGGATAGCGGTTAGTCCCACCATCAGAAGGGCCCACGCAAGCGAACCGGCCACAACGATCAGTGGTTCGGAGGATTCTTTATAAATAAGGATTGAAATCCCTGACATCCAGATCAGATGATAAAGGATATCCGGCGCAAGATAAGTTGTAAGTGAGTTCTCTCCTGCAGGTTTCAGGAATGCAGCCCATGATCTTTTCCCTTTAACATCAGCAATCCAGTAGATAAGAACGAACAACAAAAAGCTGATCCCGTTGCAGATCAAACCCCAGCTTGGAGTAGCCTTTATCTTTGAGATAATAAACCAGTTGCGTAAAAACAATCCTGAGATGATGCAGAAAATTCCGAGAGCAATAAAGACAGGAATGACAGATTTATATCCGGTTGTAGGGTATTTTACCATAATCAGGCCGGCTACCAGGCCTGTAAGCACAATAAACGGAACATTACCGCCGGTAATAACTCCCAGGTAAGGCTTTACCGGATCAAGAAAATCGAGTAAATTCCATCCCGAAAGCATATTCAGTACAAGGAAAGCTAATGTAACCGAAGCTGTTTTTAAAATTGAATCACGGCAAACAACATAAGTAAAGGCAGAAACAAGGTATCCCCAGCCGATAAGTCCGAGAATACCCCACCATCCGGTTATCAATGATCCATTGTTTTCCGGTTCCCCCGACCTGAATTTAAATATCAGGAAGATGAAAATTGCAAGTGCTGCAAGCTTGTATCCGGCAATTGTATAGATCCTGTTCTCCCTGTCGCGGTAGTCATTCCAGAACAGAAAGACGGCGATATACATCAGCAATGCCCACATATCATTGCTTAATCCTGTCAGTTCGGGATTAACCCGTCCGGTATTCAGCATCAGAACGCCAATAATGATCAGGCTCAGGGATCTTTTAAGAATGTGATTGCTGATATCCATAACTGATTCTCCCCTGGAAAATCTCCTTGAAAATGCGAATGGTATAGCCATTCCCACTATGAACAGGAATCCCGGGAATACCCAGTCAGCCAGACCCATACCATCGAAGTTTGCCTCCATATGTCCGAGCCAGGAGGGTGCTACGGCCATGTTGAGGTCGTTGACAAATAGCATAAGCAGAAGCGTCAAGCCACGCATAATATCGATGGAGTTTATACGAGTGGAAGACATGTGATATCCGGGTTAAGGGTATTTGAAAATTAGCAAGTTAATGATTATTTGCCAGGGATTAATTGAACAGCACTCATGAGGGCGACATCATCTCTTTTTCAGATGGAGATCGGCAAAATCGAGATACTGCTTCCAGTCATAGGGGGTGACGGCATGTCCGCCGGTCCTGATATGATATCCTATCGAACCTGTGACAGGTGAATTGACAGAAGGCATCACGGTGGCCGGGAAACCTTTCTTTTTCAGCAGGACATAAACCGGTGAGGCTGCCACACATGAAAGGAATTCTCCTTTAGGATCTGCCCACTGATCTTCTTCAGCACTGGCCACATAAACCGGCCGCGGTGCAATTAATGCAAGTAATTGATGCTGATCAACCGGAAGGAGTTCTTCCTTCATGTTGTATTTATTGAAATTTTCACAGAACCAATGGGTAAATGATGCATTGATACTGCCAACAGTTTCTCCGAACACTCTTTTTGACAAAGCAGCACCTCCGCATCCCGAGTTATTAGATATTACCAGTGCAAACCGCCTGTCTGTTGCTCCAGCCCACAGGGCAGTCTTTCCGAGTCTTGAATGGCCCATGACAATGACCCTCTCCGGATCAACTTCAGGGAGTGTTTCCAGGTAATCCATGGCACGAGACAATCCCCATGCCCAGGCAGCAATTGTTCCCCATGAAGAACCATCGGGCTGCTGATCATATAATCCATGGACCCCGTTCCTGAATCCGTCATCGAAATCCGGATCAACATCCCCGTAATAAATTGTGGATAATCCGTATCCCCTGGAAATGATCTCCTGAACCTGCCAGGCTGATGCGGCCTTCCCCCGCCCCGCTTCAGAAGCCCTGTTACCGGTCACCCCTGTCGCAGAATTGTCCCTCATCCATGAACCTGTAACTTCAATTCCCTGTTCATCGGTCACACTGTGATTGCCTCCGAAATTATATCCCAGGAAGACCGGTGACCGTTTTGATGACTTTGGAAGGTAAAGAAGCATCACCACCGGTAATTCTTTTGTTCCGTTTTTCAGTGTGAGTCTGATCTCCTTCCTTATTGCTGTCCCGCTTAAAGCATCCGATACTGATGAAATCACCGTCGGGATTATTTTACCTTTCCATAAAGGGCTGATCCCATAAACTTCATTTTCAAATATTCTGAATATTTCTTCACCCCTTTTCTCCCAGTCTTTTTTTGTGCGTACTTTATTGCCGGCAATAAATGTAAGGGGATCAGGTAATGTATATTCCGGTACCTTCGATTCGTCATAATTGGCAACAAACTTCTGGGCAGATGCAGGAATTATATTAAAGCATATTATCACTGCGGTAAGAAGTAAGGGAGTTTTCTTCATGGTAAATATATTTTTTGTTTCATACAATTATTACTCAGGTAAATTTATTCATTTTATTGAATACAATAATGAGTAAATCGGGAGCAAAATGGGGGAATTGTTTTCGATTTGTATTCGCTTCATTATCCCGGTTTTGATTAATATCAGCAAAAACAATGAAATTATTTTATACTGGATTATTTGTGATGTTATGTATAAATAATAACCTTAAGTATTCGCCAGATGTGCTCCTTTCACTTTCCTGTTAGATATCAGGATAAATAGTACAAAAGTAACTATAACCACTGCCAGGATGGAAATATAAATAATTCCCCTTGTTAAATCCGGATCAGCTTTTGTAATTGCCGCTTCAATGATATTATATTTTGGTATCATCCAGGTTAATACGTATGCCTGAAGAAAGGTAATAACACAAACTGCAAAGAGCATAATAAAGCTATGTTTCACAGTAAAACGGAACAGGTCAGATTCCTTTCCTACAAGGCCTACCGATGCGGCGCCAATTGCAATTGATTGCGGGGATATCATTTTCCCGGTTACTCCGCCTGTTGCATTCGCAGCTACTGCTACCACCGGATCTATTCCGACAGCACTTGCAGAGGTTTGTTGAAGTTTGCTGAAAAGGGCATTGGATGAAGTATCTGATCCGGTAAGGAAAACTCCGAGCCAGCCAAGTACCGGAGCAAAAAACGGGAATAATGCACCTGTTCCCGCAAGTGCAAGGGCCATAGTAACTGACATTCCCGAATTGTTGGTTATGAAAGCAAACCCGAGCACTGATACTATTGTTATCATTGGATATTTCAACTGATTCAGGGTGGTGAAGAATAGCCGGATAGCTTTTTTAAAGCTCAAACCTGTCAGCGGGATCGATATAAAAGCAGATAGCAATAAAGCGGTTCCGGAAGCTGAAAGATAATTAAACTCAAAAGGGTTTATGACATAAGGGCTACCATCAGTTTTCAAAATTGAATTCTGCAATCCTGTAATATTAAAACCAGTATGACCTACTCTGTTCAAAAAATCTTTTACCGGCTGTAATCCCCATGCTATTATAATCACAGTCATGATGATAAATGGCGACCATGCGCGTATTATCTGTCCGGTTGAATAAACTTTCCGGGTATCACTGGTATGTTGAGGTTCTTCTTTAAAATGCCATTCATTTCCTGGTTTCCAGAATTTTAAAAGAACCATAAGGCAAACTATGGATGCGAGCCCCGCTATTATGTCAGGGAGCATAGGGCTCATGTAATTCGAAACTATCCATTGGAAAAAGGCAAATGATATTCCTGAAACAAGAATTGCAGGCATAACTTCCAGTGCTCTTTTAAAGCCACACATTAGCACGATCAGGTAAAATGGTACAAATAAGGAAAGAAAGGGTAATGTCCTTCCTACCATTTGAGAAATAGCCATTTCAGGAATCCCTGACACATGGGAAGCTGTAATAATAGGTATGCCAATTGCTCCAAATGCCACGGGAGCGGTATTGGCAATCAGGCAAATACCTGCGGCATACAAGGGATTGAATCCAAGACCAACAAGCATAGCTGCAGTTATTGCAACAGGTGTTCCCATTCCTGCCGCTCCTTCAAGAAAAGCTCCGAACGAAAATGCAATCAGAATGGCCTGTAATCTTCTGTCAGTCGTGACAGAAGCCATAAAACTTTTGATGATCTCAAACTGGCCGCTTGTCACAGTAACATTATATAGAAATACGGCTCCGATAATAATCCAGCAAATCGGGAATAAACCATAAAGTGCTCCGTGGAATGTAGAGAGAAATGCAAGTTTCACGGGCATGCCATATATAATAATTGATAACAATACTGCTAATAGGAGAGTCAGTATACTTGCCAGATAACCCTTCATCCTTTGAATGATCAATGCCCAGAAAATAAATAATATCGGGATTGAAGCAAATATTGCTGAAAGAAACATATTATTTAAAGGGTCAGTTACTTGATTCCAGGTCATAGGTGTGATTATTTTTTCAGGTAAAAATTTATTTATATCAAAACGAGGCGGATGTTTTAACCTATTAAAAATAGTTTATTTTACCAATAATAAATCACCCGCAATTTTAAGTGAAGTTCCTCTAATTGATCAGAATTAAGGATTAGAGCAATATTTTCATAATTATCTTTCTCAATATTAATGACATAATATTTGCTCTTGATTTGCCGACTTCTTTTCATAAAGAGGATGATAGCAAAAATAGTATTACTCTATGTGAATAAAATGAAATTCTTTCCTTCTAATCTGAATTAATTTTGTGCGATAATCCAGTCATTATATTTTAATTATTACCTGAAAATAAAAATATAGCCGGTGTATTGCTGATTTCGGGCGATCGTCATGGAGCAAGAGGATTCAGGATCCCACGCCCTTCAGGATTTAATTTTTATGAATTCGAGGTTGCAAGTCTGGGCGGGATAACTGGCCCTCCTGAAAAGATGGAGAAATGGACGACACAATTTTATGGTATTAACGGGAAATATGCATTCGGTGAATTTACATTTAATACGGCAAAGAAGGATCCTGAAGTAACATTCAGGCTGATTGGGGAAGATGGTAATTTTTTCCATGAAATGACACTTAAAAGGAGTGAGCTGACACCTCGTAATTTCATAAAAAAATAACTCGTATATTGATGAATTAAAACTTTAATAAAATGGCAAAATCAGTAAAAATTCCAGGTGCTGACAAAATCTCTAACATTCATCAGATTGGAGGTATTGAAACCTCCGTTATAGATAATGGTTCCGGAAGAGGCAATCGTATAGCATGGATAAATACAGGTTCTGGATTAAGGTATAAAGTAAATATTGACAGGGCTCTGGACATCGCTGATGCCTTTTTTAATCAGCATAGCCTTGCATGGTTAAGCCATCAGGGGATAACCCGACCTGTCTCATATTCAAATAAAGGACTTGAATGGCTCCGGTCATTTAGCGGAGGACTATTAACAACATGTGGTCTTTCTCATGCAGGAGGACCCGAATCGGATGAGTATGGGGAAAGAGGATTGCATGGACGGATAAGTAATATACCCTCTGAAATTATTGAAATAGTACAACCTGATCTGTTCACAGGAAATTTGGAGATGAGAATTACAGGAATTACGAAAGAATCTTCAGTATTCGGTCCTAACCTTGAAATAAAAAGAACCATCACATCTTTCCTTGGTCAGCCACGTATAAAAATTCATGATGAGGTCAGGAATTGCGGAAATCAACCTGCCCCCCACATGATTCTCTATCACATAAATTTTGGATGGCCATTGATTGATGAAGGAACTGAACTGGCTTGCAAGGGTGAATGGAAATCAAGAGGAATGGATTTTGACAATGCTATTTTCAGGAAAGATAATAATTACAGGCTATGTCCCGGACCACTGGCGAGTCACAAGGGTACAGGTGAGGCATGCGCTTTTATAGATCCAGCTGACGATGGGAAAGGAATATGCAGTTATAGGGTCAAGAATAAAAAACTAGGACTCACAGTCACTGTTCAGTTTAAAAAGGAACAGCTTCCTGCACTTACAAACTGGCAGCATTTTGGAGAAAGAGAGTATGTAACAGCACTTGAACCAGGTACAAATAATTCAATCGGCCAGAAAAAAGCAAGGGAAACAGGTAAGCTTGTGTTCATAAAACCAGGAGAAACAAAATATTACGATATAGAAATGGAATTGACCTATTAAATTCCACCCAAA
>CAZKMH010000051.1:7659-14271 GCA_964553395.1 uncultured Rikenellaceae bacterium
AGAAACAAAATATTACGATATAGAAATGGAATTGACCTATTAAATTCCACCCAAACAATTTTTAGTTAACAAAAAGCTAACCTATCCCATTTATGAAAAATCTGGCCGGATGTTTTACATCATTACTACTGTCTTTTCTTATTTCAGGTGAATGTTTTTCTCAAGCCAGGTCAGGACTTGTCAGGGATGATTATGACTATGTTATTATACAGCAGGCAAGATAACAAAATAATGATGGATAAATTACCGGGTTTCTTCAATCCTTTTTTTCAGTTGTTTCCAGTTTTGTTGCCTTTTCAGGAACATTGGCAGATTCGACTTTAACCTCTGCCTCCGGTTTAACAATTTCCTTCAGGTCAGGAACATCAACTGCATTATCATCAGCAAGTTTGTTTTCTTCAGGTTTCAATTCGGGTGATACTACTTTATCCACCTGTCCATCAGCCTCATTAGTAATTTTTGCCTCAGGAGTTTCTTTATCCTCAATTTTCTGATCTGATATTTCCTTTGGTCTTTCCCTGTTAATCTTATCCCGTCTTTTTACCGGATCCTCTTCTATAGACCTTTCAGGTTCAGGTGCCTCCAGATCAATGAAGTCGGGACCTTTAAATAAAGCTGATTGGTTCGCTATGCCGGGTACACTATTTATAGTTGATAACATATAAAACCGAACGGATTTTCTTCCGGATCGTTGTTCAGATATCAGGAAGGCTGATTGTTCATCAATTCCGTTCATCTTATCTAAAACCGGATTATCGGCTGCAAAAACATATGGCGAAAGGGAAGGATAACTTTCAGCAAACCGATCCACACTTAACCAGATGCTTACCCTGGGGTCATAATACCCTGAGCCGAAGTTGTACAGTCCGGTTTCACTATCCAATTCCATGGCATTAAACTTATACGGGCTGTCCCAGGTAGTATGCTGCTCTGTGAAGGTTTCACCAAAAGGCATATAAGAAATGAACTGCGTCACCTTTCCGCCCGAATTGGTAATATAAGTAGCAGAACCAAGGTGATCCGAGTGGTAATAATATCTCAGACCCTCTTCAATATTTCCGCTTCCGACAAAACCGAATCCCGGCTCTACATTATCATTCGTTATATCATCACCCCATTGTATTGGAGCACCGGGAGGACCTCCCGCCTGTGCAAATACGGGTTTTTTAGGCCATCCACGCGGGGCAGTATTATCCGGAGTTCCCGGGTCGGGGAAGGCAGTACCCGTGAAAGAAGGATCGGCGTAGATTCCTTTAAGCGTCGGAGGCCCGGGAGGAATTCCCGATTGTTTTTCATACTCCTCTTTAGCTGCATTGAGTTGTTTCTGGCGATAAATATAGTTAACCTGTCCTGCAGTCATTTCAAATACTCCCGGACGATACTGATTCTGGAACTGACCATTGCCTGTCTTGCTGGTTACCCTTGTGCTGCCGTTATAGTAGTGCTTGGTAAACCTGCCTTCCTGGAAAACAAAATACGGACTTACATATATTGTATAATTACCGGAAGAATGATTTATGATGCCGACAGGTGCCCCGTTAATATATACTCCCTGTGAGCCGCCATGACTTTTTATTATCCGGTTGCCTGAAGCATCATAAACATATTGGTTCAGGTACCCATTATCGGAAATCAGGACCAGACGGTTTTCCTCATCCCATGACAGTTGCCGAAAGTCCTGAGTTACTGTATCCACCCAACCGGTCTGGTTCCCGTTTACGTCATACGTAAATACCCTTTCTCCGATTGCTGTCGGAGCACCGGGTTTCAGATCCTCATATTTATATCCGAAATCATAGCTTGTTGCATCCAGTCTGCTGCCGTTTTTAGTATGGACCTGGTTTTTTTGCAGTATTTTACCCATAATATCATACTGAACGGCAAGCGAATAACTGCCTGTATCTTTACTGCCCGTGAACTTCCCGCCAGCCTGTGTCAGCCTGTATAGTTCATCATATGAATATTTATGAGAAACTGACGCCCCTATATCGCCGGCAGCATCATTATTACTTGTTATATCGAGAATATTGCTCATGGCATCATAAGTGTAATTATTGTTCATGAGCAATTTTGAATTGGAAGTTACTTTCAGTTGCTCCAGCCTCTGGCGTTCAGGTTCATAATCATAAGAAGTTTCCGAACCGTTACCATATTTGATATATGCCTGTTTCTCAAATTTGTTGTAACCGATCCGGGAAATGTATGCATATGAGCGCCCCAGTTTTGCACCATCCATTTTTTGAAGGTTACCTGCACGGTTATAAGTGTAAATAACTTTTTCTCCATCAGGGTAAGTCATCGACTGTACGCGGTTCCAGGTATCATAGTTTGCACTCCATATCCAGGTACGCATATCCGATTCACCAATCTGAACAGTCCGGATAGACTTTGTTATCTGCCCCAGCTTATCATAGAAAAACTCCTGTCCTCCGCTCGCATCCTGTATCAGAATAATCCGGCCGGCACGGTTAAATGTCGCCCCGGGTTCCCCATAAGTATAGTTAACCCTGTTCTGGATGTTTCTTGGGTACACGATCTCTGTAAGCCGTTCGAAGTCATATTTATAGTTTATGGCACCTCCGTCGGGGATCTGTTTACGAATATTGGCCGTAATCTTCTTTATGGTATTACCGGCATCATCATAAACATATTCAGTAAGACCCGCATCGGGGTGGTCGACAGATATGCGCTTTCCTGCCATATTATATGCCGACATGGTTTGATTCCCCAGCGGATCAGTTACCGCAAGTAATTCGCCTATGCCATTATATTCAAACCTGGTACTGATATCTCCGGAGTTTGAGATTTTTACTATTGCTGACCTGCGGCCGTTAGCTCTGGTATATGTAACGGAAATATTGTTAAGAGCATCTTTAAGGCTGTCGATATGCATTCTTTCACCATAGTAATCTCCAATGTTGTATTTATGCGAGGTAACAGAACCATCCGGAAGAGTGATCTGTGTCATCCGGTCCAGTACATCATACTCTGCTGAAACCGGTTGTATGTTATCGGGATTTGAATTATATGCTGCCGGATCTCCATTGGTCTCAAAAACGGGCTGGTATGCTTTCTTTATCCTGCCAAAGGCATCGTACATAACTTTGCCTGAAACAATAAATCCATCAGCATCCTCTGCAGAAGGACCCTCAAACAATAGTGCGGTTTTTTTCACCTGCACCGGACGACCCATACCATCAGTAAATGAATATGTTTCAATATCGGAATCATAAATGCTGTCATAGTGCATTGTAAGAGCATATGGCACGTCAGCTTCAGGGTGGTATTCAAAAGCGATGGTATATGGTTTTCCTGATGCAAGCTGATAGGGACCGGTTAATGTTATCATCCGGCCGCAATCATCGAAATCGTATCTGATCTTCTGAGTATTCCTGTCGGTTACCTCAATGGGCGTACCCCATTTAAAATTATAAATTGATGATGTATTATAACCATAGGCATCTTTGATTCCGGTTATATAGGAATGTACACTCTGATCATATTCATACTCATACCACAGACGATCGCCGTTATAATTGGGCGGCCTGGTAATTTTTACAAGATTGCCGAATTCATCATATTCCATATCAGTTTCAGCAGCATGATCACCGGAGACATATTTTCTGATCTGTGTAATATCTCCATGGCTGTTTATATCGGTTTCGCTTTTACGCCTGGTTCCGTCAAAAGTGGTCACTTCCTGGTGAGATGGAACTGAATGTAAATAGCTGCCGGGATTATTATGGTACTGAACAGCAACGGAATACATGTCCTTTTCATTGCCTGAGGAATAGTCCGTGTAAGCTGAAATATTCCCGAAAGCATCGTAAGAATATGTTACCCTGGTGGTGATCTGAGGTTTTGAAGCGCCGCCGTAAGCATATTCTTCTGTTTCATCAAGAGCAATAAATATTGATGTGGTATCGCTTTGAGCATATGTAGCGGGCAACGGTTCACCGGTAGAGATATTAAGCAGGGAGTAAGTATTTAGCCTGCCCAGCTGCCTGCGTCCCTCACCGTCAGAAAGAGTTTCCTCCAGCAGTTTTCCCCTGGTATAATAATCACTGTTGCCGAATTTTTGTTCTGCGGAACGGTATACAAGGTACTTGTCTCCTGTGTTGTGAGAATGCGTTTTAACAGAGGAAAAACCATAAAATAACCGCTCGTGACGGTTATAAAAGCCATCTTCATATTCAAATGAAGAATAGGTCGTATCTGTTCCGTCGCCGGTAAGACCATCAAATACTTTTACCGATTTCATGCCTGTTTTACCACCCGGGTGGGAATAGATCGCCGGTGTAAGCAGATAGTCAAGTTCAAAGTTGCTGCCCAGCGGATTCTCCACTGTTTTCAGGAGATTGGTACGAAAGATCTTCGATGATCTCACTTTAAGCTCATTTTCTTTGTCGGATGAAAGAAAGTCAGGCATTCCGTCGCCGTCTATATCAGCCAGCTGCGTTAAGGTATGGCTTACACCGCTGCTTACGGAAGTGGCGGGATTAAAACATAACTTAAGAGTGACGAATACGAGAGGAATGGTAACACCAATAGTAAAACCTCCGTTGGCTGACTGTCCCACTGATTCTCCCTTATTAAGCGCACCAAGTCCGGGCCATCCTGCCGGAGGACCAAAATCATTGCCTGTATTAAAGTAAACGTTGTTTCCTTTGACCAAATCCGGTAATCCGTCAGCATTAATATCCATAAAAGTTTCAGCAGCTTCATTATCTGTCTTTGAAATACCGACACCGGCAATGATACTTCCATTGTCCAGGTTCACACCGAGACCGCCTCCGTAATCCTTGCTTTCTCCCTTACATATTACATCAAAATTCCACTGTTCAGGCTCTGCAAATGAATAACCGAGATTCAGTCTTACGGTTCCGTCTTTATAAATTTTATCAGGCAGGCCGTCACCGTTTATATCAAGCCAGGTCTGCTCAGTATGGTCATTATTTGTTGAAAAGTTACCACTTAATCCAATTGATGATTTTGAGGTTTCCTGGGCAGAATTTGCATTTTTATTGGTTTTGGAGCTGGTCCCGATATTGCCTTTTACATTTTTAGCCGGGGTTGGAGTTCCGGAATTATCTGATTTTGCATGAATATAATTTCCTCCGAGAGTAAATCCATAAGCTTCAGATACGGAGGAATGGTCGCCCAGTGAATGAGTTACAGAAGCCCCCGATAATACACCCGTTACACCTGTATACTGGATTTTATCACTGGATAGCAGATCGGGGTACCTGTCGCCATTCATATCCATCATATCGATAGTCAGATTGCCATTCTCCCATGAATAACTTGCGGAACCGCTAAATGGTCCCGGGCTGGCTCCAAGTGCCGCACTGTTCGAAGAATTCTTACTCTCTTTTGCCACGGCATTCAACCCTGAAGCCGAAATTATAATGGGTTCAACATAGACATTCTTTTTCCCCAAACGGGAACTTGAAATATATTCCGGTAAAACAAATACCTGTTGGTCAGTACCTGTAAAAGATCCGTTTTCTGCATATGGGACCATTATATTGAATACCTCTCCCTGTGGATTGTGCACTCCGTTCAGCTGGGATGTATCCTGCATGGAGCCAATATCTTCATTATGAATGTCGCTGATCCGGAGCAGGCTTTCGTCTATTGGTGCAGATGAGCGTTCAGCATTGCCATTATAGTCAAACTGTCCCCAGCCTCTGTACAGTGATCCGAATATTTTATCATCCTGTTTAATGGAGCTGAAAACCGAAGCCTTACGAGGATTCAGGGTATCCGATCCGATAACCACATCCGCAAGGGAGAGGAATTGCGAGAGACTGAAATTCCTCAGATGATATTCAAAATAAAGAGTGTCCCCCAGTTGGACATCGGCGAACAATGGGTCCTTGTTACTGATGTCATACCCATTGACAACATACTTTTTCTTTCCTGCTATTTTATTCTTCGACTTAACAGAAAGTATTACAGTATCATTTCCGGGAAGATTAAATGACAGAGATGGTGTGATACTTACCTTATGCAACTCATTATCAACAGTGTCAAGGCCTGATGACAGCATAAATGATGTATCCGCAATTACCGGTAATTCATACAGAACAGGGTTATTGAACATAATATTGAATTCCGGAACGGTTTTAAATGACAGAAGCGGCTTTCCGTCGCCCAATGAGACTGGTGTGCCGTCGTCAATCCTGGTATATTCAATATAAGTATCCCATTTGATCCGGCTCCAGTCCACATTTGTTGAAGAAAAGACCCTGAAACTGATATATTCATTTTTCAGAACATCAAGATCAAGTTTAACAGAATCGTTAAGGATCTCAGTGGTGCAATCATATTCACGATAAAAAACATCAGCACTGGTACCTGATGTATCTGTGCGTACAATTGCAATGCAAATTGTATCTGAGGTCAACGGTTTAGAGAAAGCGGTTCTGATGCTGACTGCACCATTTTTTGGCATTCCTGCAGCTTGCTGTCCGCACAGGACAAAATCTTCTGATGCTTTAAATCGTCCGATTTTTTTCCTGTTACTGTCTTTTATATGTATCAGCGTGTCTGATCCGAAAATTGTCTCATACACTATTTCAGAATCCCATTGAACAATATCAGACGAAC
>CAZKMH010000052.1:0-14140 GCA_964553395.1 uncultured Rikenellaceae bacterium
GATGAAGCATTCCTCGATCTCCAGAAAGAACTCAATTCTTTTAGTCAAAATTCTGATCTTGAGAATTTTACAATCTCACAGTATGATCCGAATGCATCCCCGGTTATGGTAGTCGGACTCAAAAATGAGCGTATATCAGACATGGATGAACTAAGAAAAGTGGCAGAAAATTATATCCGGAATGAGCTCGTGAGGATCGAAGGAGTTGCTGATGTCCGCCTTACTGGTAAGGAAGAAAGTGAAGTTGTCATTCAAACAGACAAGTATCTCCTGGAATCATACGGTCTGACATCTGAAAGCATTGCAGCACAGATCCAAAGCTATAATATAAATGTATCAGGCGGATCGATAGTGGATATGGGCACAAAATATGTCGTCAAGGGTGTCAGTGTTCTTGAAGATCTTGAAGATCTGGAAAACATCATAGTAGGGTTCAAACAACCTTCATCCACAGCTTCCGGACTGGCCTCAGGCATGAGCACAACGGGAGCCTCTGCCTCAGTCTCAGAAAGGGTTCCGGTTTATTTAAGGGATGTTGCAAAGATCGGATTCGGCAATAAAGATCCGGAAAATATTGTCACTATCAACGGTGAAAGATGCATCGGTCTTTCAATCCTCAAGGAGCCTAAATTCAACACAGTTGATGTCGTGGAAAGCCTGGATAAGGCCATAGATGACCTCGGCAGGGCTTTACCGGGTTATGAATTCATAAAGGTGGTCGACCAGGGAACATTTATTAATAATGCTATAGGTGAAGTAAAGAATACATTAATTGTTGGGATACTTCTCGCAGTTTTTATCCTGTATATCTTCCTCAGAAGGATTGGAACTACCCTGGTAATCAGCGTTGCGATACCGATATCAATCATTGCGACATTTAATTTGATGTACTTTAATCACCTGACTATCAATATTATGACACTGGGTGGCCTTGCTCTTGGCGCAGGGATGCTCGTTGATAATGCCATCGTAGTTCTTGAGAACATTACCAGATTGCGCGAGGAAGGTATGTCCCTCAGGGAAGCAGTTATCTCAGGAACCGGACAGGTAGGCGGTGCTATTACAGCTTCAACAGTGACAACAATAGTTGTCTTCCTGCCTATAGTTTATCTTCAGGGAGCATCGAGTGAAATGTTCAGGGATCAGGCCCTGACGGTGGCATTTGCCCTCATTTCATCCCTGGTCGTAGCCATGCTTATTATACCAATGATGGTTTCAACTCTTTTTTCCGACAAAAAGAAAAAGGCGGGCATCAGTGCTCCGGTTAAATTCGGATGGTATTCTGCTTTTCTGAGGAAAACAATAGAAAAACGGAATCTGGTGATCCTGCTCTCTGCTCTTCTGATGGGCACAACTGTATTGCTTTTACCAGGGCTGGGAAGCGAGTTCATGCCAAAATCGGAATCAGCCCAGTTCACAGTCGGACTGATACTCCCGGAAGGCACAGGTATTGAAAGAACTTTCAGCACTGCCCAAAATGCCGAAGCGATCATAAGGGAAATGCTGGGTGAGAAATTAGAGATTATCTACAGCCAGTCTGGTGAGGACAAGACATCCACTTTAAGCCAGACTACCTCGGTCAAAGGTGAAAACAGTGCCTCACTCAGGGTGATCCTCAAAGATGAATATGCATCTGAAACCGAGGATGCGATCAGCCTCGTGGATAATTACCTGAAGTCCGTTCCCGACCTTGAAGTGTTCTTTACAAGGGAGGAAACTGCCCTTCAGACAACCCTCGGAACTTCAGAATCACCCTTTGCACTTGAAATTTCAGGAGAAGATTTTAGTGAGATTGAAAGAATACTCAACGAATCAAAAGCGATACTTGAAAACAATACGGGATTGTACAATATCACAACTTCGCTGGATGAGGGGACACCTGAGGTTGAGGTTGCTATAGACCGCTTTAAAACAAGCTATTATAATGTTACTGTAGAAAATGTGATCAATCAGGTCAGAAGCTATCTTGAAGGAGCATCGGCCGGTAATTTTGAAAAAGAGGGCGAACTGAAGGACATCACAATAAAGCTTGGCGATATTTCCCTTCATCAACTCCGCGACCTTATGATTACTGCAGGCAGTGTAAGGGTTCCGCTCAGTGAACTGGCTGAAATAAAAACAGTTGTGAGCCCAAGAGAGATAACCAGGAGGAACCAGTTCAGAACCAGTTACATTTATGCCAATGTGGATCCCTCAATGGCATTTGATAAGATCATCAAAGAAACCGGATCATCATTGAAAAGAGTTGCCCTTCCGGTGGATTATAAGATGGAGTTCACCGGAGAGGAGCTTAAAAGAAAGGAATCGATGTCCAATCTCACATTTGCCCTCATACTTTCACTGGTTCTTGTTTTCATGGTCCTTGCCGCACAGTTTGAATCAATAATCCAGCCTTTTGTCATCATGCTTACAATACCACTTGCCGGGGTTGGATCGGTGCTGACTTTTTTGATTTTCGGCAAGTCGCTCAACATGATGGCTTATATCGGGATAATTATGCTTGGTGGAATTGCGGTGAATAATGCAATTCTGCTGATCGACAGAATAAATCAGCTGAGAGAAACGGGCATGAATAAAAAAGATGCCATTGTCCTTGCAGGATCGCAGCGTATACGGCCTATCATGATGACCAGCCTGACAACAATTCTGGCTTTGTTACCTCTTACAATAGGCCTGGGTGAAAGTGCTTCCCTCAGGGCACCTATGGCAATGGCGGTTATCGGAGGCCTGGTTTCCTCGACACTTCTGACACTTGTGGTTATCCCCTGTGTTTACTGGATTTTTGACACATTCAGCAGCTATATAAGTGGTAACAGGAAGGATGTTGCCATTCCTCAGCAATTGGTATAAGATACAACATGAACTTCATTTTAACCAGGAAGATCCTTATCAGTATGCTCTTTATAGGGCTTACCATGCTGGGGTATATCTCTTACAAGAAGCTTGATGTTGAACTTATTCCAAATCCCGACCTGCCTACACTTATAGTGCGGGTGGGAACTCTTCTTGAAATGGATCCGGACTATATTGAATCTCAGGCAATTATACCCATTGAAGGTTCAATCGGAACGCTTGACGGAATTGAAAAGATAGAAACAAATATTACTTCCCGGTACGGCACAATTCAGATCTATTACACCAAGGATGCGGATCTTAAATATGCCAATCTGAAGCTTCAGGAGAAAATTGATATTGTTAAAAATTCTATCCCTGAGGATTTTATCATTTATGTCTTCAAGATCGATCTGGAGCAGATGACAAACCAGTTCATGTCGTTGCAGGTAAGAGGTGAAGGCGGTGTTGACAGGATCCGCAATATTGCAGACAGGGAAATCAAACCAAGGCTTGAGAATATCGATGGAATCGCAGGTGTCCAGGTTTACGGGGGCCAGGAAAACTCGATCGAGGTCAGGCTTAATGAAAAAGCCTGCAAGGCAAACGGTATTACAATGGGGCAGGTCAGAACGCTCCTGAACAATAACGGACGTGAAAAGACTTTTGCAGGGAAAGTTGTGGATGGCAGCAATGAATTTTTCGTGAATATCACTTCGGAATACAATGATGTCAGGGACATCGGACAGATAATGGTAAAACAAAATGGTCCTGTTCTGCTCCGGGATGTTGCCGAGATCTTTTATGGCGTTAAGGAACGGACATCATATAGCAGAACTAACGGATTGGAAGACGTTACGATCAGCCTCGTCAATGATAATCAGGCCAATCTTATAAATCTTTCACATAAGGCAACGCAGGAAATTGATAAGCTAAACAATGATCTGGCATCGGCGGGCGTCGAAACGGTTATTCAGTATAACAGCGCCGAGACCATGGAAGAAAACATCAACCAGATCATCAACCTTGCAATTACCGGAGCTCTTCTTGCCGTTCTTATTCTTTGGTTCTTCCTGAGAAATTTTCGTCTGGTTTCCATAATAGCAATTTCCATCCCGGTTTCTGTCTACACTGCATTCAATTTTTTCTACGCATATGATATTACTATAAACAGCCTGACCCTTGTGGGTATTGCACTGGCTATAGGTATGCTCGTTGATAATTCGGTGGTGGTGCTCGAGAATATCTATCGACTTGCAGGAACCGGCAAGGACCCGGAAACAGCTGTTAAACAAGGCACAACAGAGGTATGGAAGGCAATTTTTGCATCGACTTCCACAACAGTAATTATTTTCCTTCCCTTTCTCTTCACCTCCAGCTTCATTATCAGGATGCTCGGTAAGAATATCTCTGTGTCCATAATCTCTACCCTCCTGGTCTCGCTTGCCGTAGCCATGCTTTTTATTCCTATGGCAACCAATTTCCTGTTATCCCGAAAATCCGCAGGTAATGCAGAAATTTTTAAAAGACTCTCAATCCATGACAGGTTGATTCAGGCTTATCACCTTGTCCTGAAGGCCAGCATGAAGAAACCTGCAACGACGATAATCGGAACGCTTGTAGTATTCTTTGCCGCTCTTCTCATAAGCCTAACAATCAGTATTACCTCTTCCCGTGAAATAAATACACCCGACTTCAGATTAAGCGTGATCATGCCCTCAGGATCAACACTTGAGAAGACTGATGCCGTTGTATCCGAGATCGAATCGAGGCTTGGTTCACTGACGGAGAAGGAAGACATCGTGAGCCGCATTGAGGAAGAACGGGCTACGGTCACCATTCACCTGAAGGAAGAATGGGAAAAGGAAAGCAAAAGGAGTCTTCCGGAGATTAAAAATGATATTGAGGAGAAAACACGAAATATCTCTTCTGCGGAAATCAGCATGAATGAGATCACTACCAGCGGTGGGTTTGAAGGAGGCGGAGGTGGAGGGCTTGAAAATATCAATCCGGGAGCCAGCTTCATGAGGATGCTCGGATTAGGGACAGAGTCCGAAAGCGTCATAATCAAAGGGCAGAATTTCACACAGATGAAAGATCTAGCCGATGATATCGAATCATACGTTGATGAGCTTGAGACGATTGACAATGTCAATGTCAATGTCCAGGATAATAAACCTGAGGTTCAGCTTCATTTTGACATGGACTTTATCGGAAGGAATAATTTCACTCTGATGAATCTTTCTGCGTCCCTGGCAACTTTCGGCAGGGAGTACTCTTCGGGTGCACTCTTCAAACAGGGTAATGAAAGCTATGATATCATCATTAAATATGCTGGGGACGACACTACTGTAAATGAGAATGCCGAAAAAACAATTGACGACCTGAAACACCTTGAGGTGAGCAATCCAACCGGGACAGTTATGGAGATGGAAGAGCTTGCGGACGTAATTTTCTCATACGGAATGGGAAATATTCATCGGGAGAACCAGGAAAAGAGAGTGGCAGTAACTTATAATTTTACAAGCGAGATCAATTCGTCAAAGGATCTTCTTGAGGGAGCACGCAATGAGATTGAGTCAATCGTTGCCGGACTCAATATTCCACCCGGCATAGCAGTCGAAGTGGTGCACGAGGAAAGTCAGCTGAATGAGTTTTACAAGCTCATCGGGATTGCTTTTCTTCTTATTTATATGATCCTGGCAGCAGTATTTGAATCATTATGGATACCTTTTGTATTGCTTTTCAGCATTCCCCTCGCAGCGCTGGGATCGCTCATCGCTCTTATTCTTACCGGCAACACTCTTTTCAGTGCCAATACATTAACCGGATTCCTCATATTGCTCGGTGTAGTTGTAAATAACGGGATCATCCTGATCGATTACACAAATATTCTGCGAAAACGAGGCAACAGGCGCTCCAGGGCACTAATGATGGCAGGAATGGCACGCATCAGACCAATACTCATAACAGCCTCAACGACAGTAATTGCAATGTTTCCTCTTGCCATGGGTAAAGCCGAGTTCGTATCGGCAATAGGTGCATCATTTGCTATAACCGTTATCGGCGGATTAACCCTGAGCACTCTTCTGACACTCATATTCATTCCTACATTTTATTCGGGTCTGGAGAATGCACTGGAATGGTTCAGATCGCTTAACTGGAAGAACAAGACTATCCAGATCGTCGTGTTTGCTTTGCTTATATTCCTGATTTACAGCAATATTGACAAATTCATCTGGAAGCTGATCACTACAATCCTCTCCATAATTATTGTGCCGGCATCAACGTGGTTCATTATGAACAGCCTCCGGAAGGCAAGAGAAACTGTTATTCCATCCGGGGAGGAGATTACGATCCATGTTCAGAGCCTCGTAAAGATCTATGAGAGGGAGAGCCGGTGGGCAAGGGAATGGAAAGCGGGAGCCCGTATAAGAAAAAGGCTCGGGCTCGAAAAGAATATAACGCACATTAAGGATATGACCCGGTCAGCGTGGCAGTTGCCTCTTTTCGGTTTTATGATTTACTTTACATATTTCTACCTTAAGCAGGGCTTCTGGATCTTTATGTTCAGCATAGCCACATGGTTCTTCCTCTCTGCAGTCTGGAACCAGTTCAGGGAGCTTTTCACAAACATGACAAAAGATGGAAGAAAGAGGATTCTGAAAAAGTTAATTCCCATAATTGATTTTGTGGTTTTCTGGATCATTCCCCTGCTTAACCTTGTTCGTTTTCAGGTAAAATGGGATAATATTGCTGTTGTACTCATCCTCGGATTCATCTGGTTTACAGGATTGTTCATTTACAAAACCGGTAATAAGCTGAGTACGGAAAATATTGATATCTACAGGCTTGAAGGAAGGTTCAGGGGAATAAGGAAGACAATATATAAATTTGTTGCTGCCGTTCCTCTTATTGGAAAGCGGAAGAAACCCTTTAAAGCGTTGAGCTGTGTTTCGATGACAATCGGTAACGGAATGTTTGGTCTTCTGGGACCCAATGGAGCCGGCAAGACGACCCTGATGAGGATCATCTGCGGGATTCTCGAACAAAGCTATGGCAAGGTGTGGATCAACGGGCTTGATACCCTGAAAAAACGCGAGGAACTTCAGGGGCTTATCGGCTATCTTCCGCAGGAATTCGGAAGCTACGAAAATATGACTGCCCACGAATACCTCCACTACCTGGCAATGCTGAAAAATATAACGGATGCAAAAACCAGGGAAGAGAGAGTCACTTATGTCCTGCAGGCAGTTCATATGGAGGAGCGAAGGCATGAAAAGATCGGTTCCTATTCGGGCGGAATGAAGCAGAGGATGGGAATTGCCCAGATATTACTTCACCTGCCAAGGATTCTTGTGGTGGATGAGCCCACTGCAGGACTCGATCCAAGGGAAAGAATACGGTTCAGAAACCTGCTTGTTGAACTTAGCCGGGAACGGGTTGTTATTTTCTCAACCCATATCATCGAGGACATCTCGAGCTCCTGTAACCAGGTTGCCGTGCTTAACAAAGGTAAGCTGCGGTATCTGGGCAAGCCGATAGAGATGACCCGGGAAGCCGAGGGTCATGTATGGCAATTCAATATCCCGGCAGATGCGTTTGGTAAATTCGTTGAGGAACATCTTGTTGTCCATCACATGTCGGAAACCGACAGTGTGAGGGTGCGTGTCATTGCGGAATCGAGTCCATGGGAAAATGCGGTCGCAGCCACTCCCAACCTCGAGGATGCATACCTGTGGCTGCTGCGAAAAAAGGAAAACAATTTTGTAAATGGAAAATAAATTAATTCATGAACATTACCCCCTTTACCGTTTCCCATAATTACTTCACGCTGGTGCGCAAGATGATTGTCTATAACCTCAGGATCATTTTCGCCAATAAATTCATCTGGTTTCTCGCAGGTTCGTTTGTTTTTTACCTGGGCTTATCGGTAATCTACGTCTTATCCAATGAAATCTCCCGGATGAGCGATCTCTATGGGGTATTCATGTTTTCAGGCATCCTGCTGGTCTTTTATCCTTCCGTTTTCGGAATTCAGAACGACCAGGATGCCCGCACGATCGAGATCCTGTTTGGAATTCCGAACTACAGATATAAAGTCTGGCTTGTGAGGATAATACTGATCCTGTTGATTGCTTTTCTGATAATAATACTCTTTACCTGGCTTTCCAATGTTCTGATAATCAGATTTGATTTCATTTTAATGACGGTTCAGGTGATGATTCCCGTCTTCTTCCTTGGGATGATGGCATTCATGCTTTCCACACTTATCCGGAACGGGAACGGAACTGCCGTTGTGATGATCATCTTCGGGATCTTCTTTCTGATCCTGGAGGATCCCCTGCGCAAGAGCCAATGGAATGTTTTTCTCAATCCTTTCACTCCTCCTTACAATGTCAATGAAACCACGTGGGCACTCATTACACTGAAAAACAGGATAATTCTCCTCGCCGGCACAATAATTTTTCTTCTGGCGGCATTGCTGAACCTGCAGAAACGGGAGAAGTTCATGTAATTCCGGTGGGCGGCGTGCGGTGGGCGGCGTCACCGCTTTTTAACCTGTATATCAATACCTCCCTTATTGTCACCAAATTTATTGAGCCGGTATTTGAAGGATAGCATTATATAACGTCCGATGATATCGGATTTCCGCTCAACCAGATAATTCAGCTCGCTGCTTCTTTCTATTCCTGTATTCCGGTTAAGCAGATCGATCCCTGCCAGAGTCAACACTCCTCTCTGGTTCTTAAGGAAATAATAGCTGACTTCAGCGCCGAGTAACGGGATCAGCTGCGATTTACTGAAGCTTCTTGCCGAATAGCTTGTTATATCTGCCGAACCCATAAAATGAAAATGTTTTCCGGGGGTGTACCTCGCTTCGGTAAACAATGAGAGATCCCGGTAAACATTATTTAATGATTCCTGTACCGAATATCGTGAATCTGTAATCGTGATGGCACTTCCTGTTTCAATATCCCACTTTTCCTTCTTCCTGTTATCAATCGTAAGGGATATCCTATGAATCAGGCTGTTATTAATATTTTCAGTTCCGTTAACAAAGCTAATGCCCCTGTTATATTCTTCGTCAAGAACAATATTTACCTTCAATCCAAGTGGTTTAATAGGAGTCGAAAAATCAACAACAGCACCTGCATTCCAATCATCTTTCACATTAATCAGTGATATTACCTGCCTGAGGTCTTCATCAACAGACCTTGAATAACCGATTTTATCCAGCGTATATCTCAGGTTTAAGCTTGTCAGGAGTGTTGTGAAAGAGAACTGGTCGAAGAGCCACCAGGTAAGTCTTGCATTATTAAGAAATTCTGGTTTAAGGTTTCTGTTTCCGTAAAACAATGAGAGTGGATTGAGATTATTGACAACAGGCAGAAGTTGTGATGCCCTGGGAGTATTGACAGATGAATTGTATTCAAACATCAGCCGGCGCCCGGATCTGTAGTCGAATTCCCAGGAGGCTCCCGGATTCAGATAAAAGTAACCTTTTGAACTGCCCTCATCATTATTCAGTGTTGTACCATAATTTCCCAGATTTGAAAAAACCGATAAGTTCAGCTGTGATTTTGCCGTGCTCCGTTTCCATGCCAATCCCGGACGGATATATCGTTCGGTTTTAATAAAGTCAGGACTTAACAATGGATCGGGCAACATTCCTTCTGCTGAATCTCCCTGCTCTCTGTTCAGGTCATCCGTTGAATAGCCGGCATTCAGGGAGAGATCGATATATGATCTTTTCGTGATTTTCCTTGTAAGGGACATACTTCCCGAATAGTTCCCCGTTACGGATTTCAGGTCGTAAAACTGGTTAATTATCTCTGACTGATAGGGATCCGGATATTCAGTCGTGTTCCTGAATCTTGTTTGAGAATTACTGCCTGAGTAACTCCCTCTGCCTGATAATTTGAAGACGGTCTTACCTTCATTGATCTTTAAAAGGTACGAAACATCTGCATTTCCCGATAACCTTGATGTTATTTCACCGGAGGTCCTCTCCTGATTATTGACCTCAACATCGTTCCTGAAGCTTCCGGATAAAAGTGACAATGGATTTGATGATGAATTATATGATAATCCTCCGTTTAAAATTAAATTCTGCTTTTTACCCAATAGCTTACGCAGGCCGAAATTTATTCTGTTTGCCGTGTCTCTTTTAATCTCATCCCTATTCTCATCCACCAGGAATGATCCGTCGGGTATATAATTACGGATTGTTGATGATTCGGATAGTTTCCGGCTTGAACCATTTCCCAGATAGCTGATAAAGAACCTGTCATTATCAGGATTGGATACGGAAAAATTCAATCCTGCTGCACCATTCGATCCCCGGCCATAAACTGGCTGGCCAAAGTTTACGGGAAAGCTGTTTTCGCCTCCTGTCATTATATGACCACCTGAGGAAGAGAAGTTTGAAATACCGCCGGTGAAGTTTATGTATTCCCCCAGTGAGAATCCAAACTGGTTGATATTGTTGAACATCCCAAGGGCTGCAAACTGGGATTTTTCAGTAAACCTGTAAACTTTTGCGCTGGCCTCTGCCCTCTCACCTGTGCCTGCCCCTCCAAGAACATCTCCAAAGACACCATTCTTTTTTTCCTCATCAAGAACCAGGTTGAGGGTCTGGTTTCTTTCCCCGTCATCAATTCCCGTAAATTTCGATTCGTCAGTCTGCCTGTCAAACAACTGTACCCTGTCAATGGCACTTGCCGGAAGATTTCTTGTTGCTACCTTCGGATCGTTCCCGAAAAATTCTTTTCCGTCGACAAGTACATCATTCACGTCTTCACCCAGCGCTTTTATATTCCCTGCCCTGTCAACCACAACTCCCGGAAGCTTTTTTATCAGATCTTCAGCAACTGCATCCGGTTTCACCTTATATGCCTTTGCATCATACTCTATGGTATCCTGCCGGATCCTGATCGGGATCCTGTCACCGGTCACAGTTACCTCATCTATGTTAAATACCCTGGGTGTCATTATTATCGCTCCAATATCCTCCCCCACTGAGGAAGGCAGCGTTACAGACCGGTAAAGAGTATTATAGCCGAGTAATGATACCTGTAAAAGGTAGGTCCCCTGTTTGATATTCCGCATTTCAAACCTGCCGGTATTGGCGGTTATTGAAAAGTACAGAAGGGTTGAATCTGAGCGATCGAGTAAAACTGCTGCTGCCGAAGATAAAGGCTGTGCATTTTCATCAAAAATTTCGCCTTTCAACAGATAGTTCTGTCCATAGGCCCCCCCGCACATTGCCAGAAAGGCAAAAGCAAATACCAACCTCATATTACAGATTCTTAATGTTGTTTGATAACAATACGTACCTGGTTACCACCTTCTCCGCCTTCCTCCATGCCCATCTCCTTCATCTTATCAGCCATAATGGTTTTAAACTCATCTTCCGTTACCTTTTTCCCTACTTTGGGTTTCTGAAGTTTCAGATCATCCGGAGCAACCGGTTCGACTGATTTCGCCGTATAGAAACGGGTACCATTATTAACGTCGACCTCCAGTATCATCCCGGGAAGGTTACAGAAACCTGCAGGTCCTCCTTTAATGTTAATTGAAGGTGCAAACCAGGCAACTGTTTTATTTCCCGCAGTATCCTGCCTGGTCGCTTCAAAACAGTTAAATCCCAGTATATCTTTCTGATTTCCTGTAACTTTCCAATTCGATTCCGGGATTTCTTTTTCTACAAGGAATATTCTGTTCATAAAATCCTTCTGGTCAATGATCCTGTTATTCTTCAGGTCGGTGAAGGTTTTATTTTCACCCGAAACTACCATCCTGATCCTCACACCACCTTCACTACCGTGCGATGCCAATTCATCCTCCACATTATTATTTCCATCTTCAAAGAGGGTGGCCTCATCAGTGAAAGTCAGGATTTTTTCAGTTTTCCGTTCTTTGGGAAGCATTCCGGCAAGATGCGATGCATCGCCTTCAAGCTTAATTTCAAGCTTTATTACTTCCTCAAATGTTATCCTGCCTGAGGTGATACCGGCCTGGTTCTTTTCCTGTCCCCATGCAGGATTTGTAAAAATGATAAGTGCTAATGAAAGAATAATTGGTTTCATAATTTTTTTCTTCAAAATTATCCTGCAAAAGCAACAATCTGTGTTAATAAAAAAGTAATTAAGGTTAATTAAGGTTAATGACCCTTTACTGATCGTCATTGGTCATTATATTTGTGGTCAGATAATTATATGAAGGGCAGGAATAAATACCGGAGAATACTCTTGCTGATGATCACCAGTCAGTTGTTGCTTACACTATTTGTTCTTCAATGGTTGCGGTCGCAATACCGGAGTGAAAAAGAAAGGCTTGTAAATGAGCTGACAGGATTCTATATTGATACTCAGGATGAGATCGTTGATACCATTCTGTTCAGGAGCTTTGTGGGCCCTGCGCTTTCCGGGACGAGCCAGCCAGGGATAACTCACATGGTTACACTGAGTGATTCAGGGAAACATGATGATATAATTTTACGCAGTGTAAAGCTCATAGTCTCACATACCAGGGATTCCCTCAAAATCAGGGGGACTGAAATCCCGGATCCCGCAATCAATCCGGACACGGCTGTTTTCAGGCAGCATTTTCAGAACAGGCTGGATACGGCAGATATGGATTTCCATCTCACATGGGTTGGAAGTTCCGGCAGTACCGGTGAAAAAAATATTAAACCGTCTCTTTATATAAAACCGCTGAATCCCTTTGCTCTGCCTGCTGTATCGGTTACCCGATATGGCGCTTATCTGACAGGAGAGATATTTCCGCAGATCCTTTTCGGCCTCATACTTGTTTTCGTTACGGCTCTTGCATTCAGCCTCTCCTACAGGAGCATCCGCGATCATATTACACTTAACGAGATGAGAAATGAGTTCATAAGCAATATGACCCATGAGCTTAAAACACCCGTGGCAACTTTAAGTATAGCTTTGGAATCACTTGGTAAATACAATATGAGGAAAGATCCCCGGGTTATTGAAGAATATCTTAAACTGGCATCCCAGGAAACAAAAAGACTCGAAGATCTTATAAACAGGGTCCTCGATCACTCCATGCTTGAGGAAGAAACCCGGACACTGAATATCAGTACCATAGATATAAACATGCTCATATCTGAAGTTGCAGATACAATGCGGGTGAAACTGGAAGAAGGCGGTAAAATTGAGTTTATGCCATCACCCGAATTGATAACCGTAAACGGAGATCCTTTGTTTCTAAGGGGAGTCTTGCTCAATCTTATTGATAACAGCATAAAATATTGCGATAAGGTACCTGTAATCAGAATATTGTCAGCAAAAGTGTCAGGTTTTGCGGTTGTTGAGGTAAACGATAACGGGCCGGGAATTCCGGCAGAATATCATAAGAAGATCTTTGAGAAGTTTTTCAGGCTTCCTGCCGGTAATGTCCATAATGTTAAAGGTTACGGACTTGGACTAAGCTTTGTCTCCCTTGTCATGAAACTTCATAAAGGGAGCATCGAGGTCAGGAATTGTGACAATGGATTCTCGTTCATCCTTAAAATTCCGGTTGCCTGATGGAGAAAACAAAAGTATATTATGTTGAGGACGAGCAGGCTCTGGGGAAGATCGTGTGCGATACTCTTACGGGACAAGGATATGAAGTAGAGTGGGAAAGTGACGGGGCAAAAGTCATTTCATATTTCGAAAAGAATTCCCCTGACATTTGTGTTCTCGATATAATGCTTCCAAACATAGACGGATTCAGCCTGTGCCAGACTATTAGAGGCATGGTGCCCTTGCTCCCGGTCATATTCCTCACTGCCAAAACTGACATCTCAAGCCTGGTAAAAGGCTTTGAATCAGGGGGAACAGATTATATTAAGAAACCCTTCAGCATCGAGGAACTGATTGCAAGGATTGAAAATCAGCTGAATCTTGTAAGAGGCAGGGGCATTTCCTCCGACGCACACGGACAGGCAATAATAGGTAAATTCATTCTGGAACCGGCAAGGTATGAACTTCAGTCACCAACTGGTCCGATCAGGCTATCGAACAGGGATATGCAGGTATTAAGAATGCTATATGCCAACAGGAACAGAGTCACATCACGGAAAGATCTGCTTATGGCGGTGTGGGGCGACGACTCATACTTCAACTCAAGGAACCTGGATGTTTATATAAAGAAACTTCGAAACTATTTTGCTGAAGATCCTTCAGTTCAGATTATCACACTAAAGGGGAGCGGGTATCTCTTTCTGGTACCTTAGAAAAGGCATTACGTTTAATGGTACTGACGTTGTGCTGTTACAAATATCTCTCCCATT
>CAZKMH010000053.1:0-13747 GCA_964553395.1 uncultured Rikenellaceae bacterium
GTAAGATCATTGATTATCAGAAGTTTCTGTACCAGCAGAAAAAGAAGCAGAAAGAAATCAAGGCAAAGGCGGCAAAAATTGTAGTGAAGGAGATAAGGTTTGGACCGAACACTGATGATCATGATTATAATTTCAAGCTTAAACATGCTGTCAGATTCCTTGAAGAAGGTGCAAAAGTGCGGGCTTATGTGTTCTTTAAAGGCCGGTCAATTTTATTCAAGGAGCAGGGTGAAGTTCTGCTTCTGAGATTTGCCAATGACCTCGAGGAATATGGCAAGGTTGAACAGCTCCCCAGACTGGAAGGTAAGAGGATGATCATCTCCTTCTCGCCAAAAAAGAAGAAGTAGTTTTAAAATTTTGTATATACGGAAATGCCAAAAATGAAAACAAATCCGGGTGCGAAAAAAAGATTTTCACTCACCGGAACAGGAAAGATCAAACGTAAACATGCATTTAAAAGCCACATCCTGACCAAAAAAACAACAAAACGCAAGAGAAATCTTACGTATTTCGGTCTGGTCGACAAAACTGATACTAAAAACG
Organism: uncultured Rikenellaceae bacterium; assembly: GCA_964553395.1. Lineage (GTDB taxonomy): Bacteria > Bacteroidota > Bacteroidia > Bacteroidales > VadinHA17 > LD21. The sequence continues at coordinate 544 of CAZKMH010000053.1, forward strand.
TCAAGCTTCTGCTGGCAAGTAAATAATTGTTACACATTGATAAATTAATAAAAGTATTAACAGATTGTTCAGCAGATAAGAGTCCGGCAACGACGGAACGCTGACATTCAAAAAAGTGAGTTATGCCAAGATCAGTAAATTCAGTCGCATCGAGAACCAGGAGAAAAAAGGTTCTTAAGCAGACAAAAGGAAACTTCCTCTCCAGAAGAAATGTATTCACAGTTGCAAAGAACACCCTTGACAAAGGTCTGGGGTATGCATACCGCGACAGAAGGAAAAAGAAAGGCCAGTTCAGGGCATTATGGATCCAGAGGATCAATGCCGGTGTACGCCAGTACGATATGAGCTATTCCGAATTTATAGGTAAACTTGACAAGAAAGGCATCACCCTCAACAGGAAAACACTTGCCGATCTTGCAATGAACCATCCGGATGCCTTTAAGGCAATCGTTGAGAAAGTGAAATAGGGAGAGGGGTTGGGGTGAGGTTATCTCACCTTCATAAACATCCGTTTCAATCTGATTTTTTTGAGTCCTTTGGCTTCCTTGTCAAGAGAGAGCCAGATGAATTTGGGTTTCCCTACGATATGGTCTTCGGGAACAAAGCCCCAGTACCTCGAATCGGCAGAGTTGTGCCGGTTATCGCCCATCATAAAATAATAATTCATCTTAAATGTATAGGAGTCTGTTGCAACTCCATTAATATATATGATGTTACCGACAACCTTCAGGTCGTTATCCTCATATACATCAATTATGTGGTTAAAAAAACAAAGGTTTGAAGAATCCAGTTTTATAGTAACTCCTTCGGCGGGAATCCAGAGCGGGCCAAAGTTATCTCTGTTCCATGGACGCACGGGATCATACGGAAAGATGTCAGGTCTGGGGTCGCCTTTTCTTTCAAAATACTGGGAAACACTTACAACATTGGTAAATTTCGATATTGTTTCAGCATTTGTCTTTGTCAGTGGAAGATAATATGCTGTACTGGAAATCATTGCCTGGTCAGACCTGGAAATTCCAAGTCTTTCAAAAGCTTTAGGATTGATGGTTGTACCATTGGTTCCGATGATGTAGGTAGTCTGTTGCCCGTCGCTTGCCTCTGCGGGCTTTCCGTTTATGTAAAGTTCACCGGATTTGATAGTTAATGTATCACCCGGCAACCCGACGCATCTTTTCACATAGTTGTCGCGCCGATCAACCGGCCGGTAAATAATATGATTCCTTTCCCACAACTCACTGCGTGCCATCGGCATATAGTATTCCACAGGTTTTGGTTTTGCACCGGTATTACCATAACTGTCTCTTGCCTGCAATTCCCGTGCAGTTCTTCTGACAATCTCGTAGTAGCTTACTGATGTTTCTTCAAGAACTACAGTATCACCTTCGGGAAAATTGAATACTATCGGATCATTATGTTTTATCCTGCCTAAACCTGTAAGACGTTTATAAGGCCAGATGATGAGGTTTGACCACGACCTGGATTTTATCAATGGTATTGTATGCTGGGTAAAAGGAAATGCAATCGGAGTGTTCGGCATCCTTGGCCCGTATGCCAGCTTACTGACAAACAGATGATCTCCGACAAGCAGCGATTTCTCCATTGAGGGTGTGGGTATCCGGTAATTCTGAAACAGGAAAATATTTATAAGGGTTACTGCAATCACCGCAAAAATAAGAGCATCGAGCCATTCTATAAAAGTACTGTTCTTAACATTCCTTTTTTTCCAGAATGTCCAGTTTACTTTCTCTGTAATATAGAGGTCAAAAAGTATCCCGAGCCCCAGAAGAAGCCAGTAATTGCCAATCCAGATAACGACAAGAATATAAATAATAGCTGCAATAGCGAATTGTAAATATCGTTTGTCAAAAATGATCTTCATGTTGATATTGTTTTCTGAGGCGGTAAAAGTATAAAATATTATCAGAATCTCAGTACATCGTTCATTGTGAAAATTCCTTTTCTGGAATGAATGAACTCAGCCGACACCACTGCACCGAGGGCAAATCCATTCCTGTTTTTTGCTTCATGTTTCAGGCTCAGGGTATCAGTCCCGGAATCCCACGAAATGATATGTGTGCCAGGTACAGTACCTTCGCGAACGGATCTTATCGGAACCATATTTTCAGTTTTGTCTTTTTCATAACACCAGCCTTTATATTCCGGATGTTGCTTTTTGATCCCTTCTGAAAGAGTAATGGCAGTTCCGCTTGGAGCATCAAGTTTCTTAGTGTGGTGTATTTCCTCGATTGAGACTGTATAATCGGAGTAGCGTTTCATCAAACCTGCCAGTTCTGAATTGAGTCTGAAAAGCAGGTTGACTCCAATACTGAAATTTGAGGAGTGTATGAAAGATGTTCCGTTCTTCCTGCATGACTCTGCAGCCAGGTCATAATCCTTAAGCCAGCCTGTGGTACCGGAAACGACAGGAACTTTCACCGAAAGACAGGTTATAATGTTTTCAAGTGCAGCATCGGGTGAAGAGAATTCGATAGCTGCATCAATACCTTGCAGCTTTTCCCTGTTCAGGTCAACCCTGTTATCGATATCCACTACCAGTTTTATCGTATGACCTCTCCGTAGTGCAACCTCTTCAATCACATGGCCCATCCTTCCGTATCCTATCAGTGCTATATTCATTTTTCTGATTTTTTGCGAATATATCTCTTTTCAGACAGCAGGCGTCATCAGAATATCATAAAATTCTTAACAGACAGTTAAATTTCTGATAATATTTTCATGCAGTTAGGTTGATCGATATAGTAGGGGCGTTGCATGCAACGCCCCTACTATCATTATTTTTTTTATATTTCGTTCTGAAAATTATACTGACATGAAAAAATCTATTGTTTTATTATTAATTCTGATCATGATGATATACGAATCCTGCGGGAATAAGGAAAAAGCCGACCTGGTGATAATCAACGGGAAGGTTCTGACAATCGACAGTGAAAATCCAATTTCCGAAGCGATTGCAATTAAGGGTGAAACAATCATTGCTGTCGGAAACACCAAAAAGATCAGCGGATTCGTTGAGGAAGGTCAGACTGAGGTCATCGATGCTTCCGGTCGGCTGGTGATTCCCGGATTTAACGATGCCCATCTTCATTTCGGACCACTTGATCCCGACTTCATCGAACTCCGGTATACCACTGATCCTTCGGTTATTACGGAAAAGGTGAAAACCTCTGTTGCCCGCTCAAAACCAGGCGAGGTGATAAGAGGTGGTCACTGGGAACATGAGATGTTCAACGACAGGCAATGGCCAACCAGAGAGTTGATCGACAAAGTGTCACCCGATAATCCTGTGCTGCTTGAGCGCGCCGACGGACACTCAATCCTCGTAAACAGTTATATTCTGAAAAAGTCGGGAATAACAAAAGATACTCCTGAGCCCTTTGGAGGCGAGATCCAGAAAGATCTAAAAACCGGAGAACCCACAGGGATATTAAAGGAGACTGCAATGGACCTTATCAGGTTTGGAGATGTCAAAACCGTCAGAACTCCGGAGGAACAGGAAGCCAGAATATGGCAGGGATATCTGCTTGCCATGAAGGAAGCCCGCGAACTGGGCGTTACAAGTCTGCAGAATGCCGGCAGTGCCGATTTTAAAGCATATGAAAAGCTTCAGAAAGAGGATCAGCTTACAAGCAGGATCGACATCGGTAAACCGCTCTCAGGAGATACTGCCGACCTGAGAAGGTTTAGTGACCTGGCGAAAAAATACCCGGGAGAGGGAAACTGGATCAGGTTCGGATACCTGAAGGCTTTCATCGACGGCTCAATGGGTTCGGGCACTGCTCTGATGTTCGAACCATTCAATGATAATCCGGCTTCATCCGGACTGGCCATGATGTCATATGATGAATTTGAAAATGCAATTATAACTGCCGATAAACTCGGATTTCAGATCGGAGTACATGCAATAGGCGATAAAGGCAATAACTGGCTGCTCAATGCATTTGAAAAAGCTGTTGAAGTCAACGGAAGGCGTGACAGCCGTCACCGTGACGAACACACCCAAACAGTTCAGGAGTCGGACATTCCGCGGTTTGCACAGATCGGTGTAATCCCCTCCATGCAGCCGACCCACTGCATTTCGGACAAAAAGTTTTATGAAAAACGTGTCGGAATTGAAAGATGCAAAGGGGCTTATGCATGGCGAAGCCTTATCGATGCTGGATCAATGCTCGCATTCGGAACCGATTACCAGGTTGAGCCGCTTAATCCTATGGAAGGTCTCTATGCATCTGTAACAAGGAAGGAACGACGTGGAGAGGAAGGGGAAGGCTGGTTTCCCGAACAAAAGCTTAGTATGGAGGAAGCCATAAAATATTACACTCTCGGATCCGCTTACGCACAGTTCATGGATGACCGGAAAGGGATGATCAAAACAGGATACCTCGCTGATATAGTGATAGTTGATAAAGATCTGCTTACAATTCCCGAAACTGAGATCATGAAAACGAAAGTGGATTACACTATTGTTGGTGGCAAGGTCGTTTATGCGTCAGGAAGTAACCCCCTGTCCCGCTTGCGCGGGACATCCCCCTAAAGGGGGATTGGGGGGTCGATTGAAATTAATATGCTCAACGCCTCTTCCCTTGATGAGCCGCAAAACTCCGGTTCAGCTTTATAGTCAGAGCAAACCTTCGGTCGCGAGGGATCGCCAAACAAAACACATTTATAATCGTAAAGCAGGTGAATGCACCTTACTCCTGCCGGTTTGCCTTCAGGCATTCCCGGAATGGGTGAGGATATTGAAACAGCAATACAGCATGCACCGCAACCGGGTCTGCATTCCATAGAATTTGTAATATTGGCGAATATGGTTATTAATGTTATTTTAGAGTAATTTTTGGCAAAGATAAACAAATGAGAATTGATATACTCACAGTTGTACCGGAACTGCTCGAAAGCCCTCTCAGCCATTCCATAGTTAAGAGAGCCAGGGATAAGGGACTTGTTGAGATCAATGTTGTTAACCTGAGGGATTTCACTACTGATAAATACAAGACAGTGGATGATTATGCTTACGGCGGCGGAGCAGGTATGGTACTGATGATCGAACCGGTATATAAAGCAATCGAAAAGCTTAAGAGTGAAAGGAAGTACGACGAAATAATCTACACAACACCTGATGGTGAAAAATTCACCCAAAAAAGAGCCAACGGGCTTTCGCTTCTGAATAATATAATCATCCTTGCAGGACATTATAAAGGTGTCGATCAGAGAATACGCGATAACCTGATAACAATGGAAATCTCTATCGGAGATTATGTTCTTTCCGGCGGAGAACTTCCGGCCGCCATAATCACTGATGCGATTGTCAGGCTGATGCCGGGAGCTTTGTCGGACGAACAATCTGCCCTCTCCGACTCTTTCCAGGATAACCTGCTGGCACCTCCTGTCTACACAAGACCGGCAGATTTCAAAGGATGGAAAGTACCCGATGTACTTCTTTCCGGACATGCTGCTGAAATCGAAAAATGGAGACATGAGGAATCAGAACGTAAAACAGAAGAATTAAGACCTGATCTCACAGATAATGAATAGTTTATATTTTATTTACAAAAGTCTGGTGACTCTCCCTTTATTGTGTTTTTTACTCTCCTGTTGTAATAGTAAACATACAGATTACCTGAGAGAGGGATTTATCAATCCTCCGGATTCTGCACGACCGGGGGTATACTGGTATTTCATGGATGGTAATATTGAACGTGATGCAATAACTGCCGACCTTGAATCCATGAAAGAGGCAGGTATCGGTTATGTTTTGTTTCTCGAGGTTAACGTTGGTGTACCGCGAGGGAAGGTAGATTTCCTGAGTGATGAATGGCAGGAGCTTTTTAAACATGCCGTGAGGGAGTGTGAAAGACTGGGGATAAGACTAGTACTCGGATCCGGTCCTGGCTGGGCGGGAAGTGGCGGACCATGGGTAACACCATCCCAGTCCATGCAGCATCTGGTTACCAGTGACACAGTAATTAAGGGACCCGCCCTGTTCGAAGCCAAACTTGTGGTACCTGAACCAAAACGACCATTTTTCGGTGAAGGAAGCTTAACGGCAGAACTTAAGGAAAAGCGCAACAACTGGTATGAGGATGTTTTCGTTCTGGCATTTCCCACTCCGAATAACCCTGAAAAAATCCCGATGGCCGATGAAAAGGCTCTTTATTACCGTGCTCCGTATACCTCTCAGCCCGGTGTTCTTCCTTATCTGCCTTCATCTGCTACCTATACCGGGACCGGAGGTTCAGTCATCGACCAGGAAAGCATCCTTGACATAACTGATAAACTTCAGAAGGACGGTACCCTGCGTTGGGAAGTGCCCGCCGGAGAATGGACCATAATGAGATTCGGTACAAGAAACAACGGAGCAGTTACACGGCCGGCTCCAATGCCCGGGCTCGGATTTGAGTGTGATAAATTTGATACCGTTTCTTTCGATGCGCACTATAATGCCTTTACGGGAAAGCTGATCAAAAAGGCGAAACCGGAGAAATCCAAAACCGGGGGAGGCTGGACAATGATACATATTGACAGCTGGGAAATGGGTTCCCAGAACTGGAGCCCGCACTTCAGGGAAGAATTTATAAGAAGACGCGGTTATGATCCAAAGCACTACCTCCCTGCTTATAATGGTCTGGTTATCAATAGCGTGGAAATTACTGAGCGTTTTCTGTGGGATATCCGGCAGACATCATCGGAACTTATAATTGAAAATCATGCCCTCCGCTTCAGGGATCTCGGAAGAAGAAACGGATTCAGGCTTTCAGTTGAACCATACGATATGAATCCTGCAGCGGATCTGGATCTGGGTATTACAGCGGATGTCCCGATGTGCGAATTCTGGAGCAACGGTTTCGGATTCAATTCAGCCTTCAGCTGTATCGAATCAACTTCAATCGCTCATATTACAGGTTCTCCGGTCGTGGCGGCAGAAGCATTCACTGCCGGCAGTCACGAAGCATGGAAACAACACCCGGGAAGAATGAAGGACCAGGGTGACTGGGCATTCTGTATGGGCATCAACAGGTTCTTTTATCACACATTTGCCCATAAACCCTACGATGACCGTTACAGGCCGGGAATGACAATGGGACCGTATGGTGTTCATTGGGACCGCGGTCAGTCGTGGTGGCAGATGGTAAATGGTTATCACAAATACATTTCACGCTGTCAGTTTATTCTGTCGCAGGGCAAACCGGTTGCCGATATTCTTTACCTGACACCAGAAGGGGCGCCGCATGTTTTCAGGCCGCCATCCACGGCGCTGGAGGGAACCTCAGTCATGCCCGACAAAAAAGGTTATGCATTCGACGGATGCTCTCCCGGTTATCTCATAAAGAATGCCTCGGTTAACAATGGAATGATTACATTCCCAGGAGGGGCTTCATACAGTATACTTGTCCTGCCTGAAGTGGCCACAATGACACCGCAGCTTCTCACAAAAATAGAATCCCTCACACAAGCAGGTGCCAGTGTAACAGGAAATCCACCTGTAAAATCCCCATCCCTTTCCGGGTATCCGGGCTGTGACGAGGAAATAACTGCAATGGCAAAAGAATTATGGGGCAGTAATAAATTGCCCGACGGACTTGTACAAAAAAGTTTCGGAAACGGTATAATCTGGTGGGGCAAGAGCCTGTTAAATACACACCTTGGTATTCGTGGCCATCCCGATTCACTTTCTCTCTATCCTGACTTTGCAATCACCAGATCATTGCTTGACGGAGCCGGCGTGAAATCCGATTTCCAGGCGTCCGGAAAAATCCGGTATACACACAGAACCCATCCTGATCGTGAGATATATTTCATATCGAATAAAACAGGGAATCATGTTGAGGATACCTGCATTTTCCGCGACGGAACCCCTAACGCGGAATTATGGGATGCAGTAACAGGAGAAATAAGGGCACTTACAGTAATTACTGATGCGGACGGACGAATCCGGGTCAGGATAAGACTTGAACCGTGGCAGAGCTTTTTTATAGTTTTTTACAAACAGGAACAAAAAGAGGGCGAAAAGAATAAAGATACTGAAAATTTCACAGAAAAACAAGTTTTAGTGACATTGGATGGCCCATGGGATGTGACTTTCGATACGATATGGGGCGGACCAGGAAGAATTAAATTTGAACAACTTGATGACTGGTCCCGAAGACCGGAAGAAGGAATCAGGTTCTATTCGGGTATTGCAAAATATTCGAAAAAATTCAATCTTCCGGAGGCTGCATTATCTGCAAATAAATCAGATATATATCTTGATCTTGGCAGGGTGAGTAACATGGCAAGCGTAAGGATCAACGGCAAAGACGCAGGCATAGTGTGGACTGCACCCCGGAAAGTGAAAGTAACCGGATTGATCAGGAACAGAAATAATCTGCTTGAGATTGATGTTGCGAATTTATGGATCAATCGTCTTATCGGTGATGAAGCCGAACCATGGGATGGTATCCAAGAGGGTAAATGGCCTGAGTGGCTTCTCAACGGCACGCCTCGTCCTTCAAAGCGTATTACATTTACTACGCACCGTTATTACAAAGCTAACGATCCCCTCATTGAATCAGGACTTTTGGGACCTGTGATAATTGAAATGGCCAGATGATCGGTAGTGCAAGTCGTGCAAGACCTGCACGACTTATTTTTGGAAATCACAAAAATCATTCGTAAAATTGTAATTCATTTTATCCATATTATAACTATTTAATAATCAACAACATGAACACACAGGATTATATGAACCGGGAAGATAAATATGGAGCTCACAATTACCATCCTCTTCCTGTTGTTCTTGAAAGAGGTGAAGGCCCGTTTGTATGGGATGTTGATGGAAAACGTTATTTTGATTTCCTGTCGGCCTATTCAGCAGTGAATCAGGGCCACTGCCATCCCAAAATTATTAAAGCACTGACCGATCAGGCATCGAGGCTCACGCTCACATCAAGGGCATTTTATAATTCTGTTCTTGGCGAATATGAGGAGTATATAACAAAATACTTCAAATATGACAAGGTCCTGCCGATGAACTCTGGCGCCGAAGCTGATGAAACAGCCCTTAAGCTTTGCCGCAAATGGGCCTACAAGAAAAAAGGCATTAAGCAGGATAAGGCGAAGATCATTGCATGTGATGGCAATTTTCATGGACGGACCATTACCATTATCTCAATGTCAACAGATCCGGATGCAAGGAACGATTATGGTCCTTTCACACCCGGCTTTATAATAATTCCCTATAATGATTTAAAAGCTCTCGAAAATGCACTTAAGGATCCTGATGTTGCCGGATTTCTTGTTGAGCCCATTCAGGGAGAAGCAGGTGTTTTTGTACCTGATGAAGGATATCTGAAAAAGTCGTATGATCTATGTAAAAAACATAATGTCCTGTTCATAGCCGATGAGGTACAGACAGGTCTTGCAAGGACAGGCAAACTGCTTGCCTGCGACCATGAGGGTGTTCGTCCCGATATTCTGATCCTGGGCAAAGCCCTTTCAGGGGGTGTCATGCCAATCTCTGCAGTTCTGGCTGATGATGAGATCATGCTTACAATAAAACCTGGTGAGCATGGCTCAACATTCGGAGGTAATGCGCTTGCCGGCAAAGTGGCTATTGCATCTCTGGAAGTAATTAAAAATGAGAATCTTGCCGGGAATTCGGAACGACTGGGCAAACTTTTCAGGGATGAAATGAAGGGTATAAAATCGGATATGATCGAGCTTGTCCGTGGTAAAGGACTCCTGAATGCTGTTATAATAAGACCTAAGAACGGAAAGACAGCCTGGGATGTATGCCTGGCCATGAAAGACAAAGGTGTTATAGCAAAACCGACTCACGAACACATAATTCGCTTTGCTCCTCCACTTGTGATAACCGAAAAACAATTGCTGGAAGCCATTTCCCTGATTAAGGAGGCTTTTAAACTTTTTGAATAACATATTGTTTAATTTTAGACAATAACTTTATTCTGCTTCGGAGTTATCTCTGAACCTAAATACTTATTATGGATAACAGAATCGTTCTTAAATATTTCACGATATACCTCACCGTGATCGTAATTATCTTTTTGTCTTCATGTAAATCCGGTAGTGAGGTGACTACAGAAGAGTTGCAGGGTCATATCAAATACCTCGCGTCAGATTCCCTCCAGGGAAGAATGACAGGATCACCCGGAGACAGTCTCGCTGCAGAATATATAAGGAATGATCTGGCTTCATTTGGATTTGTTCCGCTTTCAGGCGACGGATTCCAGAGGTTCAAGGTTACCAGCAGGCTGGTTGCAGGCAGTGGGAATGCCCTTTCTGTTAATGGGAAAGAGTGTTCTCCTGAAAAGGACTTTACTCCTTTTGCTTTCAGTTCCAGCTCGGAGCACGAATCAGAGGTCATTTTTACCGGATATGGATTCATGATAAATGAAGATTCCTTGAAATGGAACGATTATCAGGGTCTTGATGTCAAAGGTAAATGGGTAATGATCATCAGAGCCGATCCTGAGATTGATAGTTCAGCGAGCCGGTTTATCTCTTACAACGGCGACCGGGACAAGGCAATGCTTGCAAAAGATCTGGGAGCAGCCGCAGTACTTCTGGTTTCAGGTCCCACATTCGACCCACAGGATACTTTTGAATCCCTCAATTCGGGGGATTTTTCTGTTGGCATTCCTGCTTTCAGGATAAAGAGAGAATTTGCTGACCTGATTCTTTCGAAAAAAGGTACGACAGTTGCAAATCTGGAACAAAAGCTGAACAGCACGATGAAACCTTTAAGCTTCAGGACGGGTATAACTGTGAATGGGAAAGCTGAAATAATCAGGGAAATGAGTGTCACGCGGAACGTGGTTATGTTACTTCCGGGAGAAGATGAACAGTTAAAGAATGAGTATATTATTTTCGGAGCGCATTTCGATCACCTTGGTATGGGAGGTCCCGGATCATCAAGCCTGGCTGGCGATACCGTTGCTATTCATTATGGTGCTGATGATAATGCATCTGGAGTAAGCATGATGCTCGAGCTTGCGGAGAAATTTGCACTGACAAAGGGAAGCCACAAAAGAAGTATAATCTGTATAGCATTTGGCGGGGAGGAAGAGGGTCTTCTGGGTTCGAAGTATTTTGTTGAAAATCCGGGAATCGACCTTGCCGGAGTGAATGTAATGATCAACCTGGATATGGTAGGCAGATTACAGGAAACAAATGCCCTTCAGATCAGCGGCATTGGGACTGCTGAAGGATTAAAAGAGCTGATCCTTGCAGAAACAGACACCAATCTGATCAAACCGGTCTTTTCAGAAGACGGTTACGGACGGTCAGACCACACATCCTTTTATGGGAAAAGCATCCCGGTTCTCTTCTATTTTACAGGGGCTCATCTTGATTACCATAAACCTTCCGATACCTGGGACAAGATTAATTATCCGGGTATGGTTTCGATATCTTCATTGATCTTTAATGTAGCAGATACTCTTGCCTCATCGCCGGAAAGACTTAGTTTCAGCGAAGCCGGTCCAAAACCCGAAACAGGGAGGATTACCAGAAAAAAGATGATCACTCTGGGAATTATGCCTGACTTTGCCGGAAATGTGAAGAACGGGCTCAGAGCTGATGAAGTTTACTCAGGCAGACCTGCCGCTTCAGGCGGAATGAAGAAAGGAGATATAATAACTGCAATAAATGGCAAAAGTGTAAATAATATTCAGGACTATATGTTCAGGATGGGACAGGTGAAATATGGACAGGAAATAACTGTTGAAGTTCTCCGTGATGATAAGAAAGTTGTTCTGCTTATTCAATTATAATCAAGTTACCGCAACGATTACAAAATGAAACAAAATGAAAAAATTTCTCATCTGGTTCATGGCATTCATAATTACTATCGCTGCAGCCTATTATCAGAGAAAGACCGGTCCGACCTACCCGAAGCGGGTATCGGTTTCCCTGAATGATTCATTGTATGAACTGAAGCTGACCCGTAGTATCGGACTGGATGAACGCTCCGAAGTAAAACTGCATATCAGGGACACATCTGTTAAAGCAATTCTTTATTACAAAAGGTTCAGAAGTCAGGATGAATTCAGTAAGGTGAATTTTACATTTAAAACCTATCCTCTGGACTCATTTGTTATGAATAAAATTTTCGGGATGACAGAGGAAAAGGGACTTTTTGCTGATGTTCCCCAGCAACCCCCGGCCGGGAAGATCCAGTATTATATTGAACTGACCGATTCGCAAGGTAAGCAGACGATCATGAAGGAGAGTCCACTGGTTATCAGGTACAAGGGTGGAGTTCCGGGATATATCCTGGGACCGCATATCCTTATCATGTTCATGGCTATGCTCTTTTCAACAGCAACCGGTTTACTGGCAATTGCAAAAGTGCCGTCATTCAGAAAATACGGAATTTGGACACTGGTCCTTCTCACTGCCGGAGGTATGATACTCGGGCCGATGGTTCAGAAGTTTGCATTCGGGGAATTATGGACCGGAGTGCCATTTGGCTGGGATCTTACTGATAATAAGACACTTATTGCTTTCCTGTTCTGGATCCTTGCCGTAGGGATGAACCTGAAAAAAGAGAGACCTTTATATACAATCCTGGCTGCTGTAATTTTGCTGATGATCTATTCTATCCCTCACAGTCTGTTCGGTTCTGAACTGGATTATGAAACTGGACAGGTGATCCAGGGTATTTTCCTGTTTTTCTTAATAAAAATCATAAAAATTTCCTAATTTAAGTGCAGCATTAAAAATTAACCCGCGTCTTTTGAACAGAAACAGAAACTGAAAAAGAAAGTGGGTGCAGCAACACATATTAAAACCAGTCTTTTTGTAAAGATGTCAAATGTAGAAGCCGCATTCAGAAATTTACACCAGGATCTTCTGGACGGGTGTAAAACAGGTGACCAGAAGGCACAATTTCAGATATATAAGTTATACTACAAAGCAATGTATAACACGAGCCTGAGAATTGTGAATGATACGATGGAAGCCGAAGATGTTATGCAGGAAGCGTTTCTCTCGGCATTTGAAAAGATTGATACATATTCAGGTACAGTGAGCTTTGGAGCCTGGCTGAAAAAAATAGTGATCAACCGGTCGCTCGATGTCCTGGGAAAGAAAAAAGCGGTCTTTGAGGATATTGAGGCACACGTCGGGATCAGGGATGAGAGTCCGGAGGCTTCCCTCAGGAATGAAGAAATTGATGTCA
>CAZKMH010000054.1:0-13638 GCA_964553395.1 uncultured Rikenellaceae bacterium
CTCTGCCATGGTCTGAACTGCTGAAGAGATGTCTCCTATCCTGTTTCCCGCGACTGCCGCCCTTACTCCCTCTTCAAGGGATGATCTGGTATAATGGATGAGCCTCTTTTTCTCTTCACTTATCTCTCCTACAGCAAATGTGAATGCACTGTCGCCATACCATCCGTTAAGGATCACTCCGCAATCGATTGAAATAATATCGCCCTCATTCAGTAGGTAATCTGAGGGAATTCCATGAACCACTTCTTCATTGACCGATGTGCACAGGCTTTTTGGAAAGCCACCATATCCCTTGAATGCCGGAACCGCATGATGATCTCTGATAAATGTTTCAGCAATTTTGTCAAGAAAGAGAGTTGTGATCCCGGTTTTTATATGCAAAGCAACTTCAGCAAGTGTTCTCGACACCAGTAAATTGCTCTCTTTTAACAACGCGACCTCTTCATCATTCTTATAATACAACATCAAAGAACGTAATACTTATTTAAATTGATGTAACCGCACCCGACCTGCCTTTAACCCGGCCGGATTTCATCAGGCCATCGTAATGTCTCATAAGCAGGTGACTTTCAATCTGCTGAAGCGTGTCGAGAATAACACCCACAAGGATCAGGAGCGATGTTCCACCATAGAATTGTGCAAACTGGGGAGTAACCCCTGCAACCACGGCCAGTGCAGGAAGTATTGCAATTATTGCCAGGAATATTGAGCCCGGCAATGTAATTCTCGACATTATCATATCAAAGAATTCAACTGTCTTCCTTCCCGGCTTTATACCCGGAATAAAACCTCCGTTTTTCTTCATATCCTCTGCCATCTGGACCGGATTGATGGTGATGGCTGTATAGAAATAGGTGAACAGAATAATAAGGATCCCGGTCACAAGGTTGTACCAGAACCCGTACATATTTGCAAATGCCACAGCAAAGCCTGATGTTTGATTTGTTGAGTATCCGGCTATGATTATCGGGAGCATCATGATTGCCTGTGCGAAAATAATCGGCATAACTCCTGCTGCGTTGACTTTCAAAGGAATATACTGCCTCACTCCGCCGTATTGTTTATTCCCGATGATCCTTCTGGCATACTGAACAGGTACACGACGAGTTCCCTGCACCAGAAGTATAGTTCCGAGAACAACAACAAACAAAATTACTATCTCAATAATAAGTGCAACTGCCCCGCCTGCTCCACCAAGTCTGGTACCGGCTTCGAATACGAAGTTGGCCGGCATCCTTGCGACGATACCTATCATAATGATCAGCGAAATACCATTACCGATCCCTTTATCGGTTATCCTTTCACCAAGCCACATGACGAACATTGTTCCTGCCGTAAGGATTATCACCGAGGATATCTGGAAAAAGGTTCCCGTCATAATAAATGCCGAGGCAGGAAGCTGGGCATGCAGGTTAACGAGGTATGTCGGAGCCTGCAGAATAAGAATGGCAACAGTAAGGTATCTTGTGTACTGGTTCATTTTACGTCGTCCGCTCTCGCCCTCTTTCTGTAATTTCTGGAAATGGGGAAATACAATACCCAGAAGCTGAACAACGATTGAAGCAGATATATAGGGCATAATACCAAGGGCAAATACTGAAGCCTGGGAAAAGGCTCCGCCCGAAAACATATCGAGTAAACCCATTATCCCCTGAGAGGTCTGATCTCTCAGCCCCTCCAGTTGCGAAGGGTCAATACCCGGAAGGGTTATATATTTACCAAGCCTGTATAAAAGAATTATGCTGAAGGTATAGATGATCCTTGCCCTCAGGTCCTCTATCTTGAATATGTTCTTTATGGTTTGAAAAAGTCTCATAAGATCACAGTTTTACAGCGGTTCCGTTATTGGCCTCGATTGCTTTAACAGCTGATTTGCTGAATGCATGGGCATGGACTTCCAGTTTCCTGTCGAGTGTCCCTTTGCCAAGTATCTTGACCAGAGCATTCTTTGAAACCAGTCCCGCTGATATCAGAACCACCAAATCGATCTTCTCCAGATCATTTTTTTCGGCCAGGCTCTGCAAAGTGCCGATATTAATTCCTTTATACTCCCTGCGATTAACATTCCTGAAACCAAACTTCGGAACACGTCTCTGAAGCGGCATCTGTCCACCCTCGAATCCGATCTTCCTGCTGTATCCCGATCTTGACTGAGCTCCTTTATGCCCTCTCGTGGATGTTCCTCCTCTTCCGGAACCCTGTCCGCGACCAAGACGCTTGTTTTCTTTTACCGACCCTTTTGCAGGTTTTAAGTTACTCAAATCCATTACTTTATATCTTAAAAAGAATTATTACTTTATAAATTTTCAACCTTAAGCAGGTGGCTGATCTTCCGTACCATTCCAAGAATAGGGGGAGTAGCTTCATGCTCAACGGAATGGTGCATTTTTGTTATTCCGAGAGCTTCGAGCGTTCTCTTCTGCCGTTCCGGCATTCCATTTTTGCTTTTAATCTGGGTTATACGAATTTTTGCCATTTCGATGTTATTTACTAGCCGTTAAATACTCTATCCATTGATACGCCTCTGTGCTCGGCAATGGCAAAAGCATCCCGCATTTCGAGAAGGGCAGCGAATGTGGCTTTCACCAGGTTGTGAGGATTTGAGGAGCCTTTTGATTTGGCGAGCACGTTTTTTACCCCAACACTCTCAAGCACGGCACGCATGGCACCACCAGCCTTCACACCGGTACCCTCGGATGCCGGTTTGATGAATACCCTGGCGCCGCCAAATTTTGCTGTTTGTTCGTGAGGTATGGTCCCTTTTATTACAGGGACTTTTATGAGATTCTTTTTTGCATCTTCAATTCCCTTTGCAATGGCTGTCGTCACTTCACTGGCTTTGCCAAGTCCGTGGCCAACAATACCGTCCTCGTTTCCAACAACAACAATTGCCGAAAAGCTGAATGTTCGCCCTCCCTTTGTTACCTTGGTAACTCTCTGGATACTGACCAGCCTGTCCTTCAGCTCAAGATCGCTGGTTTTTACTTTTCTAATACCGTCTGCCATAATCAATTAAAATTTTAATCCGCCTTCCCGGGCTGCATCAGCCAGTGATTTAACTCTTCCATGATATTTGTATCCGCTTCTGTCGAATACAACCGATTCAATACCTTTCTCCTTACATTTGGATGCCAGGAGTTTTCCGACAAGCTTGGCTTGTTCTGTCTTTTTGATGCCTGTTACAGCTGCAACTTCCTTTTCTTTTGATGAAGCAGAGAGAAGCGTGACCTTGTTCAGGTCATCAACAACCTGGACATAAATCTGCTTATTGCTGCGAAAGACTGCCAGTCTTGGCATTTCAGCAGTACCGCTTATTTTCTTTCGGATCCTCATTCTGATCCTTGATCTTCTTTCGAACTTAGTTAAAGCCATTTTATTCTAACTATTACCAGATTATTATACACCCTAAACACTTGCAGATTTACCGGCCTTCCTTCTGAGCTGTTCACCTACAAACTTGATCCCCTTGCCTTTGTAAGGTTCCGGTGGCCTAAGTGACCTTATTTTTGCAGCTACATGCCCGATAAGCTGTTTATCGATGCAGGTGAGGGTAATTACCGGATTGCTCCTTCTTTCGGTTTTAGTTTCAACCTTCACCTCGTCCGGAATTTCAAACATTATTTCATGCGAGTAACCAAGGCTCATTTCAAGATTCTGACCTTTGGCTTCAGCACGGTAACCAACACCGACAAGTTCAAGTTGCTTTTTATATCCCTGCGAAACTCCGGTCACCATATTGTCAATAAGAGCCCTGTACAGACCATGCAAAGACTTATGTGATTTTGACTCGGATGGTCTTGTAATGACAACTTCGTTATCAATAATTTCGACCTTCAGGTCCGGATTGACAGGCTGTTTCAGCTCCCCCAGAGGGCCTTTCACACTCACCACATTGGTGTCACTAACGCTGACCGTGACCCCTTTGGGCAGACTTACGGGTAATTTTCCTATTCGTGACATTCAGTTTTCCTCCTTTTAATAAACATAACATAAAACCTCACCACCAATTTTTTCTTTTTTTGCCTCTTTATCGGTCATCAGTCCCTTTGAGGTTGATATAATTGCTATTCCAAGTCCGTTCAGAACTCTTGGCAGCTCATCACCTCCCGCATAATGCCGCAGCCCGGGGCGGCTAATCCGCTGTAATTCCTTGATAGCAGGCCGCTTGCTCTTTTGATTATATTTCAGAGCTATTTTCAGAACACCCTGGGGATTCTCTCCTTCGACAACCTTATAACTCAGGATATATCCCTTTTCGAACAATATCCTGGCAATCTCTTTCTTGAGATTGGATGCCGGTGCCTCCACTACTTTATGACGAGCCAGTATGGCATTTCTTATTCTTGTCAGTAAATCTGCAATCGGATCAGTCATCTTCTGTTATTTTGTTTTGTTTGTACTTAATTAATGTTTACCAGCTGGCTTTCTTAACTCCGGGAATAAGGCCTGAAGAAGCCATTTCCCTGAAGGTGATCCTGCTGATACCAAACTGCCTCATATAGCCTCTTGCTCTCCCGGTCAGCTTGCAACGGTTGCGCTGCCTGTTGGGATTGGAGTTTTTTGGCAATCGGCTCAGTGCCACATAATTGCCTTCAGCCTTGAGTCTGGCCCGCTTTTCAGCATATTTTTTTGCCAGTCTTACGCGTTTTACCTCGCGGGCTATCATAGATTCTTTAGCCATATAATCAGTTTTTAGATGTTTTAAAAGGTAAACCAAAGTTCTTTAAAAGTGCAAGCGCCTCCTCGTCAGTCCTTGCCGTGGTGACGAAGGTCATCTGGAGGCCCATGATCTTCGTTACTTTATCGAGGTCGATCTCGGGAAATATAATCTGTTCGGTGATCCCAAGCGTATAGTTACCCCGTCCGTCGAGTTTGGCATTTATTCCCTTAAAGTCACGGATCCTCGGCAGTGCAACCGAAATCAGCCTTTCAAGGAATTCATACATCTTATCCTTCCTCAGTGTGACCATTATGCCGATCGGCATATTTTTTCTCAGTTTGAAATTGGATATATCCTTTGACGAAAATGTAAGAACAGCTTTCTGCCCGGCAATGTCGGTTACTTCCTTTACTCCCGATTCAAGCAGTTTCTTGTCAGCAATAGCCTGTCCGACGCCCTGATTAATAACAATCTTCTCCAATCTGGGCACCTGCATCACGGTTTTATAACCGAATTCCTTGATCAGTGCAGGGATTATCTCGTCACTATATTTCTTTCTTAGCGCAGGTACGTACATTACTTTATTTCCTCCCCTGATTTTTTTGAATAACGCACTAATTTATTTTTCTCATTGAGTTTCTTTCCGATACGTGTCGGCTTGCCTGAAGCAGGGTCGATCAGCATCAGATTTGAGATATGCACAGGTGCCTCTTTTTTCACTATTCCCCCCTGGGGAGCTTTTGAATGAGGTTTGGTATGCTTTGATATCATGTTCAATCCTTCCACAATAGCTCTGTTCTTATCCCTGTCGACACTGAGGACCCGTCCTTTCTGACCCTTTGACTCACCTGTAATTACCATTACAGTATCGCCCTTTTTTACGTGTATTTTCTTTTGCATCTCTGTGTATTTAAAAATTACAATACTTCAGGTGCCAGTGAAACAATCTTCATGAATTTATCACGGAGTTCCCTGGCCACAGGGCCAAAAATTCGGGTTCCCCGTACTTCGTCGAGGTTTGTCAGCAAAACGACGGCGTTATCGTCGAACCTTATATAAGAGCCATCCGGGCGACGGATCTCTTTTTTTGTTCTTACGACAACAGCCCTGCTGACTGTTCCTTTTTTTGCTTCACCTGACGGTAGTGCGGATTTCACACTAACGACGATCTTATCGCCAACTGTAGCGTATCTTTTCTTACTGCCTCCGAGTACTCTTATGCACAATACTTCCTTGGCGCCCGAATTATCGGCTACTGTCAGTCTGGATTCCTGCTGTATCATGATTACTTGGCTCTTTCAATTATTTCAACTAGTCTCCAGGATTTATCCTTGCTCAGAGGCCTGGTCTCTGAAATACGTACTGTATCGCCGATATTGCATGAATTCTCTTCATCGTGCGCCATCAGCTTTTTAGTTTTGTTAATGAACTTTCCATAAATGGGGTGCTTCACTTTGCCTTTGACGGCAACGATAATGGATTTGTCCATTTTGTTGCTTACGACAACCCCAGTGCGTTCCTTTCTAAGATTCCTTTCCATTGCTGATATCAGTCTATTTTGATTTCTCTTCTAATTCTCTTGCACGTAGTTCAGTAACCAGACGTGCGATTGTGAGTTTTGTCTGTTTGATCTTCTGAGGATTGTCGAGTGGAGTGATTGCATGATTAAGCCTCATGCGTACAAGCATCGTCCTCTCGGTGTCGATACGCTCAATAAGATCGGGTGTACTTAATTCCCTTATTTCAGATGTTTTCATCTTAATTGAATTTTTTACTCTGTATAATCACGTCTTATAACAAATTTGGTAGATATTGGCAGTTTCTGTGCTCCAAGACGGAGCGCTTCCTTTGCCACCTCAAACGAAACTCCTTCAGCTTCGAGCAATATCCTTCCGGGGGTTACCGGAACAACGAATCCTTCGGGGGCACCTTTTCCTTTACCCATACGTACTTCAGCCGGCTTTTTGGTTATGGGCTTATCGGGAAATACCCTTATCCATAGCTGTCCTTCACGTTTCATATGACGTGTAACTGCCTGACGGGCTGCTTCTATCTGTCTTCCGGTTATCCAGGACTGCTCCAAAGCCTTTATGCCAAATGATCCGAATGCGAGCTGATTGCCTCTTTGTGCATTTCCTTTCATTTTACCTTTCTGGGCTCTCCTGAATTTGGACCTTTTTGGTTGTAACATTTATCTGAAATTTAAAAGTTATTTACCATAAACTGTTTACTTCTTAGCTTTCCTCTTAAGGTTTTTAACTTTGGCATTCCTTGCACCGATATTGGGGCTCAGGTCCCTCTTGCCAAAAACCTCACCATTGCATATCCATACCTTAATTCCGATAAGTCCCACCTTAGTATGTGCCTCAGCCAGAGCATAATCGATATCGGCACGGAATGTATGAAGGGGGATCCTTCCTTCCTTATATGTTTCGGTCCTTGCCATTTCAGCGCCTCCAAGACGGCCCGAGATAAGTACTTTTATTCCTTCAGCGCCCATGCGTATCGTGGAAGCAATGGCCATCTTGATAGCACGTCGGTATGATATCTTGCCTTCAACCTGCCTGGCTACATTATTACTTACGATATTTGCATCAAGCTCGGGACGTTTTACTTCAAAGATATTGATCTGAACTTCCTTCTTTGTAATCTTCTTAAGCTCCTCCTTGAGTTTATCGACTTCCTGGCCTCCTTTCCCGATAATGATTCCCGGACGTGCAGTATTGACAGTTACCGTTATAAGCTTTAGTGTTCTCTCAATCACAATTTTCGAGATACTTGCCTTTGCAAGCCTGGCATTCAGGTATTCCCTGATTTTTGTGTCTTCCACCAGTTTGCCGGAAAAGTCTTTCCCTCCGTACCAGTTGGAATCCCAACCTTTGATTATACCTAATCTGTTACCAATCGGATTTACTTTTTGTCCCATATTTTAGTTTGATGTATTTTCAGTTTCCTTTTGCATACTGTCAAGCACAAGTGTTACATGGTTTGATCTTTTTCTCAACCTGTAAGCCCTTCCCTGCGGAGCTGTCTGAAGTCTTTTCATGGTGCGTCCGCCGTCTACATGGACTGTTTTAATATAGAGGTTGCTCTCTTCAACCCTGATGCCTTCGTTCTTTGACTGCCAGTTGGCGATGGCGGAAAGAAGCAGTTTCTCAACTCTGCGTGATGCCTCCTGTGGGCTGTACCTGAGGATATCAAGCGCCTTATTCACTTCTTTTCCGCTGATCAGATCCGTAACCAGTCTCATCTTCCGAGGTGAGGTAGGGCAATTTCTGAGTATGGCCTGGTATCTTGATTTGGCTGCTTCTTTCTTTTGTTCAGCTGTATTTCTTTTTCTTGCACCCATTTTTAAAATCTTTTACTTTGTTAACCCAACAGATTATTTATTCCCGGAGTGACCTCTGAACGTACGTGTTGGTGCGAATTCGCCAAGTTTATGTCCTACCATGTTTTCGGTAATATATACCGGGATGAATTTGTTCCCGTTATGAACTGCCACAGTATGTCCGACAAAGTCAGGTGATATAACCGATCTTCTCGACCAGGTCTTGATCACTGATTTCTTCACGCCCTCGTTCATGACAAGAATTCTCTTCTCAAGCTTATAATCAATGAATGGGCCTTTTTTTATCGATCTGCTCATATTATATCAGTTATTTTTTCCTTCTCTCTAAAATATGTTTTGCCGAATATTTCTTCTTGTCTCTTGTTTTGAAACCTTTTGCAGGAATACCTCTTCGCGACCTCGGGTGTCCGCCGGAAGCCCTGCCTTCACCTCCACCCATGGGGTGATCAACCGGGTTCATTGCAACACCTCTCACTCTCGGGCGCCTTCCCTGCCAGCGTGAGCGGCCTGCTTTTCCTGACTTCTCAAGGTTATGGTCAGGATTTGAAACTGATCCTATAGTGGCACGGCATGTGGTAAGTACTATTCTTGTTTCACCCGAAGGAAGCTTTATTGTTGCATATTTACCTTCACGGGCTGAGAGCTGTGCATAAGTACCTGCACTGCGGGCCAGAGCTGCACCCTTGCCAGGTTTCAGTTCTAAATTATGAACTATTGTTCCCAAAGGTATATCATTGAGGAACATTGTGTTACCTACTTCAGGGGTTGCATCCTTTCCTGAAACTATCTTTTGTCCAACCTGAAGTCCAGCCGGTGCAACTATATATCTCTTTTCCCCATCCTCATAAACAACAAGTGCGATCCTTGATGATCTGTTTGGATCGTACTCGATTGTTTTAACAGTTGCAGGCATGCCATCTTTATCCCTGAGAAAATCGATAACTCTGTACATCCTTTTATGGCCGCCGCCGATGTACCTCATAGTTCTCTTACCGTTAACATTCCTTCCTCCTGATTTACTCAGCGGCCGAAGGAGGGATTTCTCCGGCATAGTGCTTGTGATAGTGTCAAAAGCACTGATGATCTTGTTCCTCTGACCTGGTGTAACAGGTTTTAACTTTCTGACTGCCATAATTGTTATTAGATATTGCTGTAGAAATCAATTTTGTTGCCTTCAGCAAGGGTGACCACTGCCTTTTTCGTTGCAGCAGTTTTACCTATAAGAAGACCTGATTTGGTATTCCGGGATTTGATCTTCCCGCCATACCGCATCGTGTTTACCGAAGCTACCGTAACACTGTACAGCTCCTCAACGGCTTTCTTAATCTGTAACTTGTTTGCATTTTTAGCAACGAGAAAACCATAGCGGTTATACTTATCGCCCTGGCTTGTCATCTTTTCTGTTACAATCGGTTTAAGCAGAATATTCATCACTTAGATTTTACTGGTTTCAAAAGTTGCCTGCAAAACGTCAACTGCACTCTCCACGAGCACCAGAGTTGAGGCTTTCATTATATCATATGTATTTAATCTACTGGCAGTTACAACTTCAACCCCTTGTACATTTCGGGATGACAAATATATGTTTTTATTTTGTTCCGGTAAAACAAAAAGTGATTTTTTGTTTGTCAGATTGAGGTTATCCCCCATTTTGACCATTTCCTTTGTTTTCGGAGCTTCGAAAGAAAAGTCTTCCAGAACAACAATATTGTTTGAAGAAGCCTTATAAGAGAGGGCTGATTTTCTTGCCAGCTGTTTGACCTTTTTATTGAGTTTGAAGCCGTAATATTTTGGCAGCGGTCCAAATACACGTCCACCTCCCCTGAACAGAGGGTTTTTGATACTGCCTGCACGAGCTGTACCTGTTCCTTTCTGCCTTTTGATCTTCCTTGTGCTGCCGGCGACTTCGCCACGTGCTTTGGCTTTATGTGTCCCCTGACGCTGATTTGCCATGAATTGTTTTGTATCAAGGTATATGGCATGGTCGTTAGGCTCAATACCGAAAATAGAATCGTTAAGTGTAACTTTTCTTCCGGTTTCCTTACCGTTAATATTAAGAACAGCTAATTCCATCATTTTGTAATTATTACGTAACCACCTTTAGGACCGGGAACTGATCCTTTTACTATAAGTATATTCTCTTCTGCCATAAGTTTCATTATGCGCATGCTTATCGACATTACCTTTTTATTGCCCATTTGTCCGGCCATTCTCATGCCCGGAAATACTCTTGAAGGGAAAGAGGATGCACCCACAGAACCCGGTGCCCTGCCCCTGTTATGCTGGCCATGTGTTGTTCCGCCAACACCGCCGAAATTATGACGTCTGACCACTCCCTGGAATCCTTTACCCTTTGACCAACCTCTTACATCGACCCAGTTGTCGGGCCCGAACAAAGCTGCAGTGAGCACTTCACCTTCCTTAACCTGCCCCTCAGCAAAGCCTTTAAACTCAATAAGTTTCCTTTTTGGAGTCGTATTTACTTTCTTAAGATGGCCAAGTTCAGCCCTTGTTGTATTTTTTTCCTTCTTTTCGTCGAAGCCGAGCTGTACAGCAAAGTAGCCGTCTTTATCCTTTGTCTTGATTTGTGTCACAACACACGGGCCGGCCTGCAGAACTGTACAAGGAACATTCTTCCCGTTCTCATCAAAAAGGGAAGTCATTCCGACTTTTTTTCCAATTAATCCCTGCATCTCATTTATACTTTACTGGTTTCACACTTTAATTTCCACTTCAACACCGCTTGGAAGCTCCAGTTTCATGAGAGCATCGATTGTTTTCGGTGTGGAGCTGTAAATATCCAGCAATCTCTTATAAGAAGAAAGCTGGAATTGCTCCCTCGCCTTTTTGTTTACAAACGGTGACCGGAGAACTGTATAAATCTTTTTATGAGTGGGAAGCGGAATTGGTCCGCTGACCACAGCACCGGTGGACTTAACGGTTTTTACGATCTTCTCGGCTGATTTATCTACCAGGTTATGATCGTAAGATTTCAGTTTAATACGAATTTTCTGACTCATCTTAAAAAATTTTTCCTTTCGTAACTTCAATAATTCTGTTTGATATTTCTGCAGGCACCTCTTCATAGTGGGAGAACTCCATTGTTGAAGTTGCTCTTCCTGAGGTAAGGGTCCGGAGTACTGTAACATAGCCGAATTTTTCTGCCAGAGGTACTTTCGCCCTGACAACCCTTGAACCTGCTTTCGATTCCATACCTTCCACCTTGCCCCTTCGCCTGTTGAAGTCGCTGATGACATCCCCCACATATTCTTCAGGAGTAACTACTTCCGTAGACATAATGGGCTCAAGGATAACAGGATTACATTTTCCTGCGAACCTCCTGAATGCCTGTTTTGCAGCAATTTCAAATGAAAGAGAATCCGAGTCAACCGGATGGTATGAACCGTCTTTGAGTACAACCTTAAGGCTATCGAGGGGAAATCCTGCAAGAGGTCCGTTTACCATTGCTTCACGGAAACCTTTTTCCACTGACGGGATATATTCTTTAGGTATATTCCCTCCCCTGATCTCGTTAAAGAACTGAAGGCCTCTTATCCCATCATCTGCAGGCATAAGTTCAACGGTAATATCCGCAAACTTGCCTCTGCCACCGGTCTGTTTTTTAAATACTTCACGGAACTCTGCAGTTGATGTTATAGCTTCTTTGTATGCAACCTGAGGCGGTCCCTGGTTACATTCAACATTAAATTCCCTTTTTAAACGGTCAATCAGGATTTCGAGATGAAGCTCTCCCATCCCGCTGATGATAGTCTGACCGCTGTCAGGATCGATCCTGACCTGGAAAGTGGGATCTTCCTCAGAAAGTTTAGCAAGCGCAAGCGAGAGCTTGTCAACATCAGCCTGGGTCTTAGGTTCGATGGCGACACCTATAACCGGTTCGGGGAAATCCATTGATTCAAGCAAAATAGGTTTATGTATTGCACACAGGGTATCACCGGTCTTGAGATCTTTGAAACCGACTCCTGCTCCGATGTCTCCGGCGGAAATACTCTCTTTCGGGTTTTGCTTGTTGGCATGCATCTGAAACAGGCGGTTAATCCTTTCACGCTTACCTGTGCGAACATTCAGTACTGTATCGCCGGAATGAAGTATTCCCGAGTATATACGAAAAAACACAAGACGTCCAACGAAGGGATCTGTTGCAATTTTAAATGCGAGAGCCGCAAATGGTGCTTCATCATCGGGCTCACGTGTTATAACACTGTCATTTCTTGGATCAACCCCGGTTATAGCTCCAATATCAATCGGAGATGGCAGAAATGAAACCACTGCATCGAGAAGGCTCTGAATACCTTTGTTTTTAAATGCGGCACCGCAAAGAACGGGAACGACACTTCCCGAAATAACTGATTTCCTGAGTGCTGTAAGGAGCTCTTCAGGAGTTATTGATTCGTGATCATCGACATATCTCCCGAGCAGAGTCTCATCAACTTCGGCAACAGACTCAATAAGTTTACCTCTCCACTCCTCGGCTTCATCAATGAACTCTTCAGGTATATCCTCAATGTCAAAAGTTGTCCCGAGTGATTCATCATCTCTGTATATCCTTGCTTTCATGTGAACCAGGTCTACAAGTCCTCTGAAGTTCTCCTCCTGCCCGACAGGTATCTGAACAGGCACAGGATGTGCATTAAGCTTGTCCTTTATCTGGTGAACCACACCAATGAAATCAGCGCCGGCCCGGTCCATCTTGTTTACGAAGGCTATTCTCGGAACGCCGTATTTATCGGCCTGCCTCCAGACAGTTTCCGACTGGGGTTCAACACCTCCCACAGCGCAGAAAACTGCAACTGCTCCGTCGAGTACCCTGAGTGATCTTTCAACTTCTACAGTAAAATCTACATGTCCCGGAGTATCAATAATGTTGATCTTGTAGTTATCATTATTATATTTCCAGTAGGTTGTTGTGGCTGCAGATGTTATTGTGATCCCTCTCTCCTGCTCCTGGACCATCCAGTCCATCTGGGCATTTCCTTCATGCACCTCACCCATACGATGCGTACGGCCGGTATAGTACAGAATACGTTCTGTCGTGGTCGTCTTTCCCGCATCGATGTGAGCCATGATCCCGATGTTCCTGGTATATTTCAGATCCTTATCCATTTATCTGCCAGCCCTGTATCATTTAAAAACGAAAATGGGCAAAAGCCTTGTTGGCTTCAGCCATCCTGTGAGTATCTTCTTTTTTCTTATATGCACCACCTTCAAGCTTATAAGCTGCCATTAATTCAGCAGCAAGCCTTTCAGCCATCGAGTGTCCGGTCCTTTTACGTGCAAAGGAGATCATATTCTTCATGCTTATGCTCACTTTACGGTCAGACCTTATTTCCATGGGTACCTGGAAAGTGGCACCGCCTACGCGGCGTGCTTTTACTTCAACCTGTGGAGTAACATTTTCGAGAGCCTGTTTGAAGATCTCAAGCGGGGTTTTTCCTTCTTCCTTGAATTTATCACTAACGATATCGAGTGAGTCGTAGAAAATCTTATAAGCCAGGTTCTTCTTTCCACTGAACATAAGATTGTTTACAAACCTTGTTACATACGGATCGTTGTATTTGGGATCCGGTAACAGAATTCTCTTCTTTGGTTTTACTTTTCTCATAATCTT
>CAZKMH010000055.1:0-13563 GCA_964553395.1 uncultured Rikenellaceae bacterium
CATTTATCTGCCCAGATACATTAACAGAATATTTATATCTGAAGGAGAAACCCCGCTTATCCGTCCTGCCTGCCCAATATTCTCAGGTTTGATTCTCGATAATTTTTGTCTTCCCTCTGTGGAGATCGAGGTCAACTCGTGGTAATCGAGGTCGTCGGGTATTTTAAGCCTCTCTAATCTCTGAATTTTATCAGCAATTATTTTTTCTCTCTCGATGTATCCCTGATATTTTATCCGGATTTCTGCTGACTCAACTGCTGCATCAAATCCTGCATTTTCCCTGATCAGAAAAATTTCTTCATTTCCAACAGTTATCAACAAATCCCCGAGGTTTATCTGCGGTCTTAATGCAATTGTTATAGCCTTCACTTTTTGTTTTATTTCAGTGGTCTCATGCTCCACCAGAAATTCATTTATCTGTTCAGGTATTATACTTCTCTGTTCCAGAAAATCGATTATTTGATTTACCATAGTTTCTTTCCGTTCCAGCCTTTTCAATCGCTCCTTGTCAGCAAGTCCAATTTCGCATCCTTTTCTTGTTAATCTTTCATCAGCATTATCCTGCCGTAACAGGATTCTGTATTCTGCCCGTGAAGTAAACATCCTGTAGGGTTCGTCAACACCTTTCGTAACCAGGTCATCTATTAATACTCCTATATACGATTCTTCCCTTCCCAGTACAAGATTTTCTTTTTTCTGTAATTTCAGTACAGCATTAATTCCTGCCATCAACCCCTGCGCAGCTGCCTCTTCATAACCGGTGGTTCCGTTTATCTGACCTGCGAAATACAGATTTTCAATGCTCTTTGTTTCGAGTGTATGTTTTAATTGTGTCGGCTGGAAAAAATCATATTCAACCGCGTATCCGGGTCTGTATATTTCTACCCTTTCCAGACCTTTAACTTTCCTCAGAGCTTTAAACTGATATTCCAGCGGAAGGCTGCTTGCGAATCCGTTGA
Source organism: uncultured Rikenellaceae bacterium (assembly GCA_964553395.1). GTDB lineage: Bacteria > Bacteroidota > Bacteroidia > Bacteroidales > VadinHA17 > LD21. The sequence goes on from CAZKMH010000055.1 coordinate 960, forward strand.
TATAGTACTCGTTAGTATCGGTTCCTTCCGGTTCTATAAATAACTGGTGCGCAGTCTTATCTTTAAAAGTCACAATCTTATCTTCAATACTAGGGCAGTATCTCGGTCCACGTCCTTTGATTCTCCCCGTAAAAAGCGGACTGTATTTAAGACCCTTCCGTAATTCTTCATGAACACTTTCATTGGTATGAGTTATAAAACAGCTTCTTTGATTTTCAATCTTCACTTTGTCTGACATAAATGAAAATCCGCTTCCTTCATCATCTCCCTTTTGTTCGGTCATTGCATTGAAGTCAATAGTTCTTCCGTCTACTCTTGCACTTGTCCCGGTTTTAAGTTTTTCTACCTTAAAACCAATTTCAGCCATCTGGTCACTTAAACCAACTGAAGCTTTATCACCGGCTCTGCCTCCCGTAATTTTACTTAAGCCAACGTGCATCAATCCGTTAAGAAATGTTCCGTTCGTAAGAATTACCGCATCAGCAATGAACCTTGTTCCTAATTCTGTTTCGATTCCTTTTATACTTAATCCTTCAAGAATAATTTTTGATGCATGCTCCTGCCATATAAATAAATTGCCGGTATTCTCAAGCACTTTCCGCCATTCATTTGTAAACCTTTGTCTGTCACACTGTGCTCTCGGACTCCACATAGCAGGACCTTTTGATCTGTTAAGCATCCTGAACTGAATCATGCTTCTGTCGGTTATCAGACCACTCATCCCACCAAGAGCATCAATTTCTCTTATAATCTGACCTTTTGCAATCCCACCCATCGCCGGATTACATGACATCTTAGCCAGCTTGGTCATATCCATTGTTACAAGCAATGTTTTTGCGCCCATCCTGGCGGCAGCATGTGCGGCTTCGCACCCGGCATGTCCGCCTCCTACAACAACTATATCATACCTGAATTCCATTTTCTACTCAATCCCGAACCTGTCCAGCCATTTATCTTCTTCTTTTCTCATGACCTCCCGCTGACCTTCCGTCCTGTCATCCAAACCACATAAGTGCAGTGTTCCATGAATCATTACCCGTAAAACCTCTGTTTTTAAACTAATTTTATAGTTAATAGCATTCTTCCTTACCGAATCAATGCTTATATATACTTCACCGTTTATAATATTTTTCGCAGAGTAATCAAACGCTATAACATCAGTAAAGTAATCATGTTCGAGGTATCTGACATTTAGCTCGTATAACGTAACATCCCCTGTAAAAATAAAATTAAGGTCACCCGGAATTCTATTCTCCCCTCTGATGACCTTTTCGATAAATTGTTTGACTTTTTTGACTCCCCGTATCCTGTATTTTATTTCGTCATAATAAACATTTATTTTCAATGCATTATAGTTTAAAAGTCATTTTAACACTGTTCCCTTTCCTGTTAAATTCAATCTCATCCGCAAGCTTTGACATCAGGAATACTCCTCTCCCATCAAGTGATTCAATGTTTTCCTTTCTTGTCGGGTCTGGTATTTCTGAAGGTTTAAATCCTTTCCCCTCATCCGTTACAGTTACAAACAGATTTCCTCCCTCAAGATTAAATTTAACTACAACATATTTATTTATATCCGATTTATTTCCATGCACAATTGCATTATTTACAGCCTCCAGTGTGGAAATAAGAATTTTGCCGTAACTATCCTGACTTATTCCTGCATCACCAGTAAATGCATCAATCGCATTTTCAACAACTCTAAGATTCCCGATCTCTGATTCTATCTTTAAATCTTTCATCATACTTTTATAAAGGTAATCCTTTATACTTATTTACTCAAATTTTGTTGCCTCAAAGGCTATAATTTTGTAATCCAAATCTCCGGATCCAGTGCGTTTTTCTGTTCAAATACCATAAATTTTAACACGGAACTGTTATCAACTCTCGGATCAGAATATACTTCCCCGACAACTTGTTTTACATCTACCCTGTCACCTGTTTTTACTTTAACATTAACCAGATTGCTGTAAACCGTAAGATAATTTCCGTGTCTTATAATTACTGTCATATTTGCCCCGGTAATAGCTGAAATAGCAGACACTTCGCCCTTAAAAACACTTCTGGCATTTATCTTACCTACGCTTGTTATCTCAATACCGACATTCTCTTCCTTCACATATTTAAGAACCGGATGGTTATATACTCCAAAATGTGCAGTAATTATTCCTTTCTCTACCGGCCATGGCAGTCTCCCTTTGTTATCAGAAAAGTTCTCACCTATAAGCTTCTGTTCAGGTGTCATTTCTGATTTCAGTGCTCTTTTTCTCTCTGCCTCGACAACTCTTGCAATTTCTTCCTCTATTCTTTTTGCTATCCGTTTCTTCTCGCTTAATTCTTTCTGTAATTGTTTCTGCTTGCTTCCCAGTGACCTTACTATTCTCTGTCTCCTTGTCTGCTCATTCTTCAGAAGATCCTTTTGCTGCACTTCAGTTTTCTGAAGTTCTGATATCCGTGTCAGGTCTGTTTCAAGTCTCTCTTTTGTTCCTTCGATTTGCTCCTTGAGTTCCGCAATTATTTCCGACTCATTCCTCCTGTATTTTGTCACCTGTTGAAGGTATTTTAACCTCTTATATCCCTGATTGAAGTCTTTTGCAGAAAGTAAGTAAACAATTTCAGGATTTATTTTCTTTGATTTATATGAATTTATTATAGCCCTCTGGTAATCATTTTTTAATACAGTAAGATCATCTTCCATCATATCAAGGGCAATTCTGTTAATCTCGATTCTGTCATTTAAAAGATTAATCTCCTCACCCATACTTCTGATAACAGATTCCCTCAAATAGAGTTTATTCCCCAGCATCCTCAAAGCATTCATGCCTTCTATTTTTTGCTTTTCGGTTGTTTGGAGCATCCCGTCAACGTATGAAATCTCTTCAAGAGTTTTCTTTCTTTGTTCCTCGAGCTCCGCCTTTGTCTGGCCCGACAGAATTGCTGCATTTATAAGTAAAATTATATTTAATGCTAACAGGAACCTCATTTTAAAACTACTATCTCGTAATTTTTTCCTGGTATAAATTCAATATTGTCAGAAACATCGAAATTAATTGATGACAATTCTATTTTTATCTGATTCTGTTTTGAGAAATCCTCTACCTGAATTACACCAGGAAAAATGAAATTATCCGTTTCTTTAAAATCACTGAATTTCATATTAATCCCTACCGTCCTGTTCCCCGTAGAAATATTCGCGTCAGTAACTTTTGCCAATTTACAATCAAGCTTATATCTTATCTCATTTTGATTAAGTGTGCCTATAAATTCAGCCTCTCCATTTTTACAATTTAGTAATCCGGTATCTCCTTCGTATTGATATAAAAAATCTCCGATAATTAAAGGCAATGCTGCAGTGGAAATTCCATATTTTCCGGTCAGATATTCTGTTGATCCGCAATATAACTTTTTATATATCTTGTCATTAATAAGCAGAGTATCTTTAGTAATATATATTCTTGCAGCTTCGATTCCGGCCCGGCTTCTTATGCTGATCAGATACATACCAGGCTCCCGGTATTTCATATAAGCCAGTAATTTCTGTTTCTCCCCGTTATTAAAAATTTCAATTTCAGCTTTGGGAATGTTGAAATTTCTATGCATTACATTTCCCTTCACCGCTTTTTCCAAAAGGCTTAACGATGAGTCTCCGTAAACATTTTTAGTTTCCACGGCTCTTCTTGAAACTGAACAGCCTGATAAAATGATTATCATCAATATTATTGAGCGGCCTGACATTTCTCTATCTCCTTTTCTAATTTTGTTTTTGTGTTATCCAGTTTTATGGCAATCATCCAGTTCTCAATGGCACTTTTGCAATCCTTTCTTTTCTTCTTGATGAATCCCATATGCTCATACCATTCAGAGGAAGGTTTATCATCACTTTCAATAACTCTTTGCATCACTTTTTCTGCGTCCCTTAGTTTTCCCCGCTTATAAAGAACCCAGCCATAAGTATCAAGAAAAGTGCTGTTGTCCTTTTCAGTTTCAATAACCTGTCTGGCCATTTTTTCTGCCTCTTTCAACCTGAGGTCCCTTTCTGCAAGATAATATGCATAATTGTTAAGAATTGTAAGATCACTGTTATCTTTTTCAATTGCCTCATCAAAAATCCTGAATGCAGCATCAAAATCTTCCTTCCTGTAATAAATGTCCGCTCTCACAGAAAGTACCTGCATTATCATATCCTTGTTCTCCCCGGCCAGGATTTCCGCTTTTCTAACTTCTTCGAGTGCTGTATCGTACTTTCTGTTTTCCGTAAGTGCTGTTGCGTAAAGCATTTTTGCAAGGAATGATCTGTTAAATCTGGTCGCACATTCTTTTCCTCTCTCTTCAAGCTTAACATAATCTTCTGCCTGCAAATACACCAGTAACAGTTTCTCCCACGCGAAATATGATTCATTATCAGGATGTTCAATTATGACTTCTTCCAGTCTCTTCGCAGCATCCTCCAGTTCGCCCTGGTTGATATATAATTCAGGCCTGAGCAATTTTATTATCAAATCTCCCTTATAAGCCGATTCCAGAACCATCAGTGTAAGATGCAGCTTTTCCCCGCGTTGTTCTACCAAATCTTTTGTTTCGATCATTTTTAGGAACAGCGAAATCTTATCTTCTCTCGTTATGCTTCTGTTAATAATTACTGTATTCAACAAGGGAATAAGTTCATCGTATTTCTTTTCATTTATCAAAAAATCGCATAGAGAAAGCTGGGTTTCAGGACTTTCCGGGTTTCTATCGATAAGTATTTTGTAAACCTCCCTCGCCTTTTCATTTTCTCCTTTTCCCCTATAAATCTCCGCCAGTAAACCGTTGTATAAGAACTCATCCGGATTCTCTTTAAGCAGCTCCAATATAAGATTTTCAGCATCATTGAATTTTTCCGCCCTCATCAGGTTCCTGATGTTTGCAATAGTTGAGGTTTCATTGATTCCATATTTTTTATCCAGACTTTCGAAAATAGCCGATGCTTTATCGAATCTGCTATTCTCTGAATAAATGTTTCCCAGTGTAAGTTTCAAATCTTCCTTTTCAGGATAATATTTCACTGCCTGTTCATAGTAAAATATTGCGCTATCCAGATTTTGTTGCTGGTAATAAATACCTGCAAGCATCATTATATACCATATATTTTCCGGATCCAGCTCCAAAGCTTTTTTTGCATATTTCTTTCCATTGTTTATATCACCTCCTAAAAGTACTATCCGGGCCATCTGGTAATATACCGCATCGCTCACAGGATTCAGTTTTGCACAATGTTCAAGGTAATTCAGGGCGTCGGCGTTGTTTCCCATTAACTTTTGCCTGATAGCTTCAACATACACATAGTCAAATGTTGCAGAATCATACCCCTTTCCCCTTGTAATTGCAGATAATGAAGGCGTTATCTTTCTCCCGCAGGAACCCAGGCCTTGCAATAATATCAATAGTACCAGCAGATTTATAATCCTTTTTATCATAGTTATTCCTTTCCTGTGTGACCAAATCTACCGGCTCCGCGGTTCGTTTCTTCCAATGTTTCAACACTTGCCCATTCCGCCAGTTCATGTCTGGATCTGTTCATGATCTTTATTTTCATTTCAATTCCCTTCTGAAGAACACTGTAAATAGCCGGTCTTTATATTGTGCAAACATCAGGAAAAGAACCATAAAACCGGTATTAATTATCAATTCTTTACTTAAACTTCCGTACTTAAAAATTTTGCTAAAAATAACCATTCCGATAACTATAACGAAATAAGCCATCAGCTCTTTTATATTATATTCAATTTTAAAATATTTTTTCGCCAGTATAAACGACAAAATAATCATGCTTCCATAAGATGCCACATGTGCCCATGCTGATGCCATATACCCATACACAGGGATCAGCAGTACATTAATCAAAATAGTTATTATTGCCCCCGCCAGAGTTATATAAATTCCAAATCGTGTAAGGTCGTTCAATTTATACCAGATGCTGTGGTTCAGATATATACCATAAAACAGGTAACCCATGCTTACAACTGGCACCACTATTATAGCATCTCTGAATGGTTTCCCTATAATTAGCTGAATGCCTGATATATAAAGGTTGATCCCCAAATAGACCACCAGCATTGCAATTACAAAATACTTCATCACAAAGGCATAAGATTCTTTCGCATTTATATATTTAGCCCTCTCAAAAAAAAATGGTTCGGCAGCGTACCTGAACATCTGAATAAACAATGCCATTAATACAGCAATTTTATATCCTGCACCATATTCCCCGACCGTTTCCAGCCCATTCTCTTCGCCAACCATTCTGCGTAAAATAACCTTGTCAAGAGTATCGTTTATTGCACCACTCAACCCCGCTATCATTAGCGGAAAAGAATAACCGGTCATTTTTTGCCATATCAGCCTGTCGAATACCGGCCTGATCTTCACTACAAATGGCAATAACATTATCAATGTTGATGCGCTTCCGATAAGGTTAGCCAGAAAAACATACCCGACACCATATTCCGGATCATAAACCTCCCTGAACCATCCCTGGCTTGTCTTATAAATTGACGGAGCCCATAAAAGCAAAAACAAAACTGCCCCGATAGTTATGAAAACATTCGTAATTTTGATTATGCTGAATAAAACTGGTTTATTCTCTTTTCTTAACCTTGCAAAGGGTATCGCTGTAAACGCATCAATTGCCACAATAAGTGCAAACATTCTGATATAATCTTTATTATCGCTGTATTTGAGTGCGGCTGACACCGGCGTAATAAATATATTGATGAGTAAAATGAACAATACAGAGGTTACAAGCAGTGTCAGTATTGACGTTGAATAAACCTTTTCATAATCATCCTTTTTTTGGGCAAATCTAAAGAATCCCGTCTCCATGCCATAGGTAAGTACAATAAGTAAAAATACCATCCAGGCATAAAGCTCGGTAACGATTCCGTATTGCGCTTTGTCAAATATTCGTGTGTAGAAAAATGTCAGAATTCCGTAATTCAGGAACCTTGGAACTATGGTACCTAAACCGTAAACTAGTGTCTGCTTCGCTAATGTTCTGACTTCGTTCACTTTATTTAAATAATGACAAATATAGCTCTATTGGTTCTCTTCCGGATACCGTCCCGGGCGCATTAAAATGGCTGAATTTGAACAGCATTATTTTCGTGATCGGTCAAAGTTAAATATCTTTGCCTTCGTGTTAACTTAACATTATTAACCAAATATCAATATTCATGAACAAAATATTCATGAGATTTCTTTCAGTTCCTGTGCTTTTGGCTGCTGTTTGCTGCAAAGCGCCTGGTGGTAATGAGAATACCACAATCCTTATGAAAACCACACTCGGTGACATTAAAATAAGGCTTTATAACGATACTCCCCTTCACAGGGATAATTTCATTAAACTCGTTAATGAAGGAATTTATGACGGAGTCACTTTTCATCGTGTCATCGCCGGATTCATGATCCAGAGTGGCGATCTGTCAACAAGGAGTGCAAAGATCTCTCAGGCCGCTGATTCACTCAATACTCTTACCCTTCCTGCCGAATTCAACACGAAATATTTTCACAAAAAAGGAGCACTGGCAGCTGCCCGTCAGGGTAACGATGTTAACCCCGACATGAGATCTTCCGGTACTCAGTTCTATATTGTTCAGGGTATCAGACTAACCGATCAGGAACTTGACCAGTCAGAACAAAGTATAAACAACAATCTCAAACAAGCCATGTTCAATAAGTACCTTAAGGAGTTTGCTGACAGTGCAAGAATTACGGGAGTACCACTTACTGAGGGAGAGATACAGGAAAAAGCTGCCGCCAGAATGTTTAATTTCCTTTCAACCAATGAAAATTTTAAAATACCTGAAGATCAACGCAATATTTATAAAGAACTGGGTGGTGTTCCCAGACTTGACGGAACTTATACCGTTTTTGGTGAGGTGACCGAAGGACTGGAGGTGGTCGACATGATCGCCGCTGTACCGACAAACAACAGCGATAAACCCCTTTCAGAAATCACTATCATCAAAATGAAGATTGTCAGAGATTAATTTCTTATTAAATCAACTTTCGAATGCTCGATAAAATAAATAGTCTTCTTTCTGAAATCTCGTCCTTTACCGTAAAGAATCAGGAAGAGCTTGAATTGTACCGTCTTAAATATCTGAGCAAAAAAGGTCTTATTCCCGGGCTTTTTGAAGAATTCAGGAATGTCCCGCCCACAGACAAGAAAAATATTGGCCAGAGTCTCAATATGCTTAAGCAAACTGCTCTTGACAAATACAATAGTCTCAAAGCAGAACTCGAGTCAGTTTCTGATGTTTCAGGTATCAGCGATTTGACCAGACCTTCATATCCCTGGGAACTGGGTTCACGTCATCCTATTTCAATTGTCAGGAATGAGATCATCAGCATTTTTGAAAAGATTGGCTTTGTTGTTTCAGAAGGTCCTGAAATTGAAGATGATGACCATGTTTTTACAAAGCTGAATTTTGCTCCTGAACATCCTGCAAGGGATATGCAGGATACATTCTATGTTTCCAGAATATCGCCCGATGAATCCAATCCCGGTGATATATTGTTACGGACTCACACCTCTTCTGTTCAGGTCCGGGTTATGCAGAGCCAGAAACCTCCTATCCGGACCATTTCACCAGGTCGTGTATTCCGTAATGAGGCAATTTCCGCCAGGGCTCACTGTATTTTTCATCAGGTTGAAGGTTTATACATTGATGAAAACGTCTCATTTGCTGACCTTAAACAAACTCTTTTGTTTTTTGCCCGTGAGATGTATGGCAAGAATACTAAAATCCGGCTGCGGCCATCATATTTTCCATTTACCGAACCTTCGGGAGAGATGGATGTAAGTTGCACTATTTGCGGAGGCAAAGGTTGCAATGTCTGCAAATATACAGGCTGGCTTGAGGTGCTGGGTTGTGGTATGGTGCACCCGGCTGTTCTTGAAGCCTGTGATATCGACAGCAGGAAATATACCGGTTTTGCATTTGGAATGGGGATCGAAAGGCCGGCTATGCTTAAATACCAGGTTAATGACCTTCGTCTCTATTTTGAAAATGACATAAGATTTCTTGGGCAATTCAAAACAGCTTTTTAGTAATTTGCCTGACCAGATTAAAATTGTAGTTGATCACATCTTTGTAACAGACCGTTGAAATGAAGCAACAGGAGATTCCGGTAGCATATTGTGATAAATGCGCACATGAAACCGGTTCCATTTTCAAACATCTTACCCGTGAAGAGATTGATCTGATCAATTTCGAAAAAGAATTCCGTCAGCACAGGCGGGGTGATGTTCTGTATAATGAAGGAAGCCGTATAAGTGGTTTTTACTGTGTCCACAGTGGTATAATCAAGGTTTTCAAAACCGGTTTTGACGGTAAAGAACAGATCATCCGATTTGCCAGGGCGGGTGACATTATAGCTTACCGGAGTGTACTAAGTAACGAAGTAGCCTGTACATCAGCAAAAGTGATCGAGGATTGCAAGGTTTGCTTTATCCCCTCAGAAATTCTTATATCCTTTGTCAAATCCAATCCTACATTTGCTCACGAATTGCTTAAGCTTGCATGTCATGAACTTGGTGAAGCAAATTCCTTTATTACTAATATCGCCCAGAAAACTGTAAGAGAAAGACTTGCTGAAATACTCCTTTTGCTGGTAAATGATTTCGGTCTCGACAATCAGAATTATCTTCAGATCTCCCTGACCCGTGAGGAGCTGGCTAATATTGTAGGGACTGCAACAGAATCAGTTATCAGACTTCTGTCGGAATTCAAGACCGACAGACTTGTTGAACTCAACGGAAGGCGGATCAGGATTCTGAATACAAAGGGCCTTCAGAAGATCAGCAATGTATTAGAATGATGAATTAAGGCTGAAGAATATTGTCAGAACAAGGTTCCGTTCTCAGTTTTCCTGTAGAGTTTTCCCAGATGTTTATATGCATGTTCGGTAGCCTCACGGCCGCGTGGTGTTCTTTTCAGAAAACCTTCCTTTATCAGGAAAGGTTCATATACTTCTTCGATTGTTCCGCTTTCTTCACCCACTGCCGTTGCAATTGTATTTATTCCGACCGGTCCTCCGTTGAATTTATTAACCACCGCCGACAATATCCTGTTATCCATCTCATCTAATCCGTACTGATCAATATTCAGTGCATTAAGACTGTATTTAGTTATTTCTATATCAATTTTTCCTGAACCTTTTACCTGTGCAAAATCCCGGATTCTTCTTAAAAGAGAATTGGCAATCCTGGGAGTTCCCCGGCTTCTTTTAGCTATTTCAACGGCAGCATCATCAGCAACTTTTATCTTTAATATTCCTGCGGATCGTTTCACAATGCCTGTTAAAACATCATAATCATAATATTCGAGATGGAATTTGATACCGAATCTTGCCCTGAGCGGACTTGTAAGAAGACCTGATCTTGTTGTAGCTCCAATCAGCGTAAATTTATTCAGTGTCAGCTGAACAGATCTGGCGCTTGGCCCCTTATCGATCATTATGTCTATCTGAAAATCCTCCATTGCTGAATAAAGATATTCCTCAACAACAGGAGACAGGCGGTGTATTTCGTCTATAAAAAGTACATCTCCCTCCTCAAGATTTGTAAGGAGCCCGGCAAGATCTCCTGGCTTGTCAAGGACAGGCCCAGAGGTAATGCGCAGATTTACCTTTAGCTCATTTGAGATAATATTGGCGAGAGTTGTTTTCCCCAGGCCCGGAGGACCATGCAAAAGAACATGATCGAGTGATTCGCCCCGTTGTTTAGCTGCAGTAACGAAAACAACCAGGTTATCAATTACCTGCGTTTGTCCTTTGAAATCACTGAAACAGAGTGGTCTGAGTTGCTTATCCAACTCTTTGTCACAAACCGCCGCAGATTCCTTCCTGATATTGAAGCTTTCTTCCATTAAGCAAAGTAACTATTTTATAAGCCTCGTATCGCTTTCCGGAAGATTTATTTTTACGCCGTTTATGCTGACTTCAATATCGTCTTTATATGCTATTGTGAGCGAATTTGTTCCTTCCTCATCATATTTCTTCCATGTTCTCTGTCTTATTCCCAGCCGGTAATGTTGCTCCTCCTTTACTTTTCCCGTTTCATAGAAGTAAATGTGCTGGCCGTCAGGATTACCCTGTACATAATTGCCCCTGAATTTCAATGTTCCATCATTGTAAAATGATTTCCACGTACCGTCTTTCAAACCGACAATATAATTTCCTTCCTCAGTGTAATCTCCTGAATTAAGTTTCCATATTCCGTTTTTTTCACCATCTGAATAGTTTCCCTGGGCAATTATTTCGCCTTCCGGTGAATATTCAACATACGTTCCGTCGCGTTCGCCCTGGAAATACTCTTCTTCCCTCAGTACTGCTCCGTTTTCATAATACCATTTCCACAATCCGTCAGGTCTTCCGTTATTATAGTACCCGGTTTGTTCAACCCTGGATGATAAATTATTGAATTTCCATAAGCCGGATCGTCTGCTGTCAGTATAGGTACCCTCAGCCAATACTTTTCCATCGGGATAATAATCCTTCCATTTACCGTTGAATCTGCCAGCTTCATCCACAATTCCTTCAGAAATCAGTAACCCCTTGTCATTGTAAATGAAAGCATTTGTTATTTTACCGTCGGGTCCGAATTCCCTGTGAACCCCAACAGGAACCTTATTCCTGTATGGTCCGCTGTAAATGAGCCTGTTATTACTGTCATACCTGTTAACTGTCTCAATATCAGGCTCATCTTCAACTTTCGATTTTACTATTGCCCCGTTGTCGTAAAGCATTGTAAGGGTCAGATTTGTTTTTGTATCATATTCTTTGTAATAACCGTAAAGCTGGTCGTCCCTGTATGTCTTTTCCGTTTTTATCGCACCATTGGGATAAAAGTCTTTCCATTCACCCTGCCTGAGTCCATTGTTATCAATCCTGTTGATTTTTTCCCTGCTGATCAGAAAGTCATTATTGTATTCTAGAAGTGTAATTATAGCGCCATTCTTATCATATTCCTTTGATAATCCTTCTTTTTTTCCACCGTTATATGAAATTGTCTGCTGTATTTTTCCATCCGGAAAATAAATATATGCAGTACCCTCTTTCCTGTCGCCTGCAAAAAGCTCTTTTGACCACAGGTAAGCACCTGCAGCAGGATCTTTTTTGTATTTATAATAAAAGCCGTTCTTTTTACCGAACAGGTAGCTTATTTTCTCTATAGTATCGCCTGCCTGATCATAAAACAACCAGATGCTATCAAGCATGAAACTTGTTCGCTTGCCTTCCGATTTCTTTACACCTGTTACATAATAGCTTTTCCAATAACCTTCTGGTTTTCCGTTTTTTATCAGGCCTTCACTGGAGATTGCCCCGTTCGGATATCTGAAAATCTGATATCCATCCCGGAGAGATTCGCTGGTTTGCGAAATTCCTGATATCCCCATTAAAATTAGAAAGAAAAATACTGCAATTTGTTTCATGTATCAAAGACCAAGTTTTTTTGATATTTCCATCATCCTTTTTATCGGTTTCTGTGCATCAGAAATCATTTTCGCGTCAATAAATATTTCCGGCTTCTCATCTCTGAGGCATTTATAGATTTTCTCAA
>CAZKMH010000056.1:0-13222 GCA_964553395.1 uncultured Rikenellaceae bacterium
TGTTCAGCGGTTGACCATTGAATAAATCCTGTACCCAGCCCTTTAAATGTTTCCCTTGTAATCATATATATTTCCCTTACGAACGGATATGATCTGTCGTAAATTGATCCCTGGTAAGGCCGGTAATATGAATTGTCTTCAAAGAATGGACGAGACACTGCAACAACATTAACTTTATTACTAAAGCTCATGCTTGCCGAATCATCCTTGTCACTGATCCAGTTAACACTCACAATACCAAGAGCATCCGGATTCCTCGATACAAAATCAATAACTTCCGGGTTGTTGTTTACCGCAAAGAAATTATCGGCTAATGTATCAATAATTTCAAAAAGATCTTTGAAATATCTGATATTGCCTGATTTTGTATTATCAAAAATGATCCTTATACTTCCAAGTTTCGATTTTGGATCCAGTTCCTTCCAATCAGTGATCTTACCCAGAAAAATATCTTTCACCTCTTCATATTTCAGAAGAGAATCCTTGTTCTGTTTATTGGTGACCAGTGCAAGGCCGTCGTAGGCAAATGTGATTGTGCGTGCAATGATCAGGGAATCTCTCAGGTACTGTATCTGATCCTCAGTAAGCGTTTTACTGGTAACAATGGTCTGTACCGAATCATTCATAAAATCATTGACAACATCATATTCAGGTTTGTAGCTGGCTTTGATTGTTGCGTTTGTATAGAGCTGGGTGAATGTAAAGACCTCAGTATCAATAAGCGGCAGAAAGGATTCGTCTGCAGTTATTTTGATGTTACCCCTTGTAGGAGTCTCCTGCATCATATTATTTCCGCCTTTGCATGAAAACAGAATTAACAACAATATAAAGGCTGAAATGCGCATAATTGAATTAAATACATAATTGTAAGTTCTGATCACAAGCGTTCTGATTGGGGATGAAATATTTCCGCCGGTAAAACTAATAAATATTCGAATAAATCTCATTAAACTCATATTCATAATATTTTGTCTCATATTGAATCATACTGCAAAGTACATGCCAAGGCAATTTTGGGAATGGTATTTATGACCCGGACTCAATCTTCCTCTCTGTCTTTGGTGAAGAATGCAGCAACAATTTGTTTATATGATACATAAATCCTGTATGCTCCATATAATAAGAATGTTCCTCCCGTAATTCCCCATATTGCTTTGTTTGCATTGAAATACCTGTCAGCAAAGAACATAAAAAATATCCCCCCGCCTATATAAAACACTGCCATGAAAACTCCGAACATGGCATGGAATTGCAGTAGTATTTTGTTGTTGTTCATAATGATAAGTTGTTGACAAATTAAATAAAAATAAGCCTCATTTCAAAAGTTTAAAATCTGTAATTGATAAATGACCCGAAATATAGGGTAAATCGTTATCTAAATAACAATGAACAGTCCCCATAGCTCAGAAACCTGAAACCGTTCTCAAGTGCAAAGCTGTAAATCCGCCTCCATTCACTTCCTGTCCATGCTGAAACAAGTAACAGCAAAGTACTCCCCGGCTGGTGAAAATTGGTGATCAATCCGTTTATCATCCTGAATTCATACCCGGGTACTATCATTATCCTCGTGGAGGCCTGAAGAATCTCTTTTTGCCTTGTTTTCATGAAATTGAGGAGTGATTCAATCGATTCCTCCACTGATATTTTCTCACCGTTTTCGTATGGTTCCCATTGCCCCGTTGTTAATCCGGAATCAGTAACTGACGGATTACGGGAGATTTTAACTCCCAGCCAGTAAAGGCTCTCCAGCGTCCTTACACTGGTCGTGCCCACAGCTACAATCCTGCCCTTATTCTCCAAAAGAGTTTGAATTGTATCCCGGCTGATTAAAAAATGCTCACTGTGCATTTCATGCATCGAGATATCGTTTGACCGTACCGGCTGAAAAGTGCCTGCTCCGACATGCAGTGTAATATCAACACATCTTATACCTTTATTTAATATATTACGAAGTACAACCTCCGTGAAATGCAAACCTGCCGTCGGAGCAGCAACAGAACCTTCGATCCGGCTATAGACTGTTTGATACCTTTTATAATCCTCATCTTCGTCGTGGCGTTTTATATAGGGAGGGAGTGGAATATGTCCTGCAGATTCAATCACTTCACCGAAGCTGATATCTGCGGGTGCCCAGCTGAAATTGATCCGCCATGCTTCTCCCTCCTGGCTCAATTTCCTGGCAGCCAGTTCATATGGTTTGCCTCTGCAGGTAAAACGGGTAATTAGTATTTCTCTTTTCCATTTCTTAAGATTGCCGATAATGCATTTCCACTCAACCGGACTTGCAGATCTGAATGATCTTTCGTAATCAGCAGGTGATAACGGTTCGAGGCAGAAAATTTCGATGCCTGCCCCTGAAGCTTTAGTAAAGAGAAGCCGTGCCCGTATCACCCTTGTATTATTAAAGACCAGAAGTGTATCCGGAGACAAATAATCAGTGATATTCCTGAAAATGTCCCCGGATATTTCTCCCTTCCTGTATACAAGTAACCTCGATTTGTCCCTCTCTTCAACAGGGTACTGGGCTATCCTCTCCTCAGGAAGATTATAATTGTAATCATCAATGTTAATATTTCTGAGCAGTTCCTTCATCATCAATTATTTTGAGCATGCAGCAACCGGTTACCGCAAGCCGTAAGCCGCACATCGGAAACAATTCCGCAAAAATAACACATTTCAATCTTCACACTCATTCTGCCGGAGAATTGCTACCTTTGCACCGCAGCAGGCCGTTCCATCGTTCCCGACCGAAGCGTCAGGGAAGGAAAGTCCGGGCAACACAGAGCGCCATGCTACCTAACGGGTAGATATCCGCGAGGGTATAGTAGTGTAACAGAAAATAACCACCTGTGACGGAAGCGTCATGGGAGAGGGTGAAAAGGTGAGGTAAGAGCTCACCGGTTCCTGTGGCGACGCAGGAAGCCGTACACCTCATGGGTTGAAAGATCATGTATACCGGTGTTAAGGATTGCTCGTCCGTTGCCGGGGGGTAGATCGTATGATCCTGCCAGGAATGACAGGACAAGATAAATGATGGAAAACGGTTCCAATCTCTCTCGCAGAAACCGGAACCGTACAGAACCCGGCTTACAGGCCGGCTGCATTTTTTTATTTCAACGTAAACACACTATCCTCCATCGGAATATCCACCTCAACAGCAGTAATGGTCATGATCATTTCCATACCACTCATTGAAGTGGTTGTCTTCATCGGCATCAGTACTCCGCTGGTTTCTGTATAATCTGTCGGGAAGGAATCAATTGTCACAGGCATTCCTCCCTGGCTGGTGTTTACGCTGTTTTTCGCCAGAAGATATGTGTTTTTATCAATAAAAAGAGTGCTTGTTGTGCCTGGCTCAATTGAAGCTTTGATCTTGAAGACCGGCTTCCCGTTTACCACATCCTCACCTTCGAGCGAAAGCTGGCCGTTTTTCAGGTAGTTGTCCACGGTATTAACAAAGGAATTCTGTCTTTGTATTTGTTTCAATTCTTCCGGACCCATTTCAACAGGGGTAGTTGAGCCGCTCATAGGATTTATCGTATATCCTTTTACCCCGTCAAATGCCTGCACCATATTCTGTCCCCCCATATTCATCACGGTTTTGATTTTGTTTGGGTTTTTCAGCCATATCTCCATTGGCATATCCATTCCCATCATCGCCATTTTGGCTGTGATCTTTATCGTGCTTTTGGTTGCAATCTTATCCAGCTTATTGGCAACGGTGTAGTTCTTTACAATATCTTCCAGTGACTGGGCATTTATCAGAACTGCAGCAAGAATACAGGTTATAGTTAAAATAAACTTTTTCATATTATTGGTTTTAAGTTTAAAAACTGTGTGAATTTATTGATTTTATTTGATTTATTTACAAATTTTCATCATAGTCATAAATCCCTTTCCACCAGCCTGCCAATCTTTTCCGGATCTCTTCCTCTTTTGGGGTTTTTCCAGGATCATAGAATTTAGTTCCTTTCAGCTCTTCAGGAAGATAATTTTCAGGAACAAAATTGCCTTCATAGCTGTGAGCATACTTATAATCTTTATGGTATCCCAGATCTTTCATCAGTTTTGTCGGAGCGTTTCGTATATGCAGCGGTACCGGCAGGTCACCTCTATCTCTTACTGCCCCCGTGGCCTCCTCTATTGCCATGTAGGAGGCATTGCTCTTTGGAGAAGTTGCCAGGTACACTGCAGCCTCTGAAAGTATTATCCTCGATTCAGGCCATCCTATCACATTCACCGCTTCAAAGCATGTTTGTGCCATTAGCAGGGCATTTGGATTGGCCAGTCCGATATCTTCCGCAGCCAGTATTACCATACGTCTCGCAATGAATTTGAGGTCCTCACCGCCCTCTACCATTCTCGCCAGCCAGTAAACTGCAGCATTTGGATCACTTCCCCGTAATGATTTAATGAATGCAGAGATTATATCATAATGCTGTTCCCCTTTCTTATCATATAATGCAAGGTTCTTTTGAACATGGGTCAGCACTTTGTCGTTGGTGATAACTATCTTTTCACTGCCTTCTTTGTCAGCTTCAGATGATACAACCAGTTCCAGCGCATTGAATAATTTTCTGGCATCGCCTCCTGAAACTCGCATAAGTGCCTCATGTTCTGCGATTTCAATCTTGTATTCTGCAAGGTATGCATCTTTTGTCAGTGCTCTTGTAAGCAATTCCAATAGTTCCTCCCGTGACAAAGGATTCATCACATAAACCTGACAACGCGAAAGGAGAGGAGATATAACTTCGAATGACGGATTTTCCGTTGTCGCACCAATAAGGGTGATGATACCCTGCTCGACAGCACTTAAGAGTGAATCCTGCTGTGATTTGTTGAACCGGTGAATTTCATCAATGAATAGTATCGGATTTGGCTGGTTAAAGAACTGTTGCTTTTTGGCCTTATCAATTGTCTCCCTCACATCTTTTACTCCCGAATGAACTGCACTGATATGAAAGAAAGGCCTTTTGAGAGTATGGGCTATTATGGATGCGAGTGTTGTTTTCCCAACGCCCGGTGGCCCCCACAAAATGAACGACGGGATATTTCCCGATTCGATAACTTTTCTAAGAACCCCATTCTCTCCAACCAGATGCTCCTGTCCGCAAAACTCGTCAAGATCTTTTGGTCTCAACCTTTCAGCCAGTGGTTGATTTGCCAGCATATATATAATAATTTGCGTAAAAGTAATAAAATTAATTAAGGCTATTCAGAAGTATCCTTTAACCGCAAATCACGCTCAATCTGTCTTTGTTAATACTTCGGCGGGTAAGAAAGACACAAAGCACACAAACGGAAGACTATTATGCCGGTTTTATTAAATTTGAGGCTGTATTCAACATTAACCCTATGAAAACCTTTTTACCAATCCTTATTTTTATTTTATACTTAGTAACCGGGTGTCAGTCAAAATCAGGACCGGAAAGTAAAAAAATTCTTGAGGGAAGTGATATTAAATCGAGGAATGGTATGGTAGTTTCAGCGCATCCCGAAGCTTCACGGATAGGCATAATGGTACTTCAGAGGGGAGGCAATGCCATGGATGCTGCCGTTGCTGTCGGATTTGCCCTGTCTGTATGTTACCCTGAGGCGGGAAATATAGGTGGCGGTGGTTTTATGGTAATAAGGAATAATGATGGCATCACAGATGTTATTGATTACAGGGAAAAAGCTCCCCTCCTGGCTTCAGGTAATATGTATCTTGGAAACGACGGAAATATTATTGAAGGATTAAGTACTGAAACCCACCTTGCTGCAGGTGTTCCCGGTTCGGTGGACGGCATGATAAAGGTGCATTCCAGGTATGGCAAATTATCTTTCAGGGAGATTATTCAGCCTTCAATTGATCTGGCTGAAAAAGGATTTCCCTTACCTCTGGGGCAGGCTGGCTCTCTGAACCGAAACCGGGAATTATTCATAAGAAAAAACACCGTATGGCCTGCTTTTGTAAAAGACTCTCTGTGGAAGGAGGGGGAAATGCTGAGGCAGGCGGACCTTGCGGAAACACTGAAAAGAATCAGGGACAAAGGCAGGGCGGGATTCTACTCCGGTAAAACTGCGGAACTGATATTGAAGGAAATGAAAAGATCAAACGGTATTATCTCAGGTCAGGATCTTGAGGAGTATAGTTCAGTTTTCAGGAAGCCTCTGCAGGCTGAATATAAAGGGTACAGACTAAATACAGTGCCTCCGCCCTCAGGAGGCGGAATAATCCTGATCCAGCTTCTTAAAATGGTTGAATCCCAGCCTCTGAAAGAGTGGGGTTTTCATTCCGCAAAAGCCGTTCACCTGATAGCAGAAGCAGAACGAAGGGCATTTGCCGACAGGGCTCGATATTCAGGCGATCCCGATTTTGTGAAGGTACCTGTTGAAGGTTTACTCAACGCCGGGTATCTTTCGGAAAGGATGTCGAATTTCGACACTGACAAGGCTACATTGTCATCAGAGATTAATGCCGGTATTCCGCCAATACACGAAAGTGAACAGACAACCCATTATTCCGTTGTCGATCAGTATGGTAACTCGGTCGCTGTGACTACAACACTGAACAATACATTTGGCAGCAGCATAGTAGTGGAAGGCGCAGGCTTCCTGCTTAATAATGAGATGGATGATTTTTCGGTAAAGCCCGGAGAAGCGAACATGTATGGTCTGACAGGAGGTGAAGCAAATTCAATTTTGCCGGGAAAAAGGATGCTGAGCTCAATGACTCCCATAATTGTTGATAAGAATGGAAAACTTTTTCTGATAGCCGGTTCACCGGGAGGATCAACAATACCAACCACTGTTTTTCAGGTAATTATTAACATTATTGATTACAATATGAGCATCAGTGAAGCCGTTGATACAGGGAGGTTTCATCATCAATGGTTACCTGACAGGATCAGCTTTGAATTGGAAAGTATTGATAGTATGGTACTTAATAAATTAGCTGAAATGGGGCACGAAACCGTAATACGGTCATCAATTGGAAGCGTTAATGCTGTTCAGATATTGCCGGACGGTGAAATGGCAGGTGCTGCCGACCGAAGGGGATATAACTCGGTATGCGGCTTCTGACATTTTGATAGTTAATAATTTTTACTAAATTGCTACGATTTTATTTTCTTGAAAAAAAATAAATTAATACTTTTAACTGTTAATTTAGAGCAAGTAATAAATTTTTAATGAGTTATTTGTATTTGAATTTCTTTCAGATCGCAATTCAGTTATGAAAAAACCTCTGCTTATTGTTGTAATCATACTGGCTGTAATTCTTATACTGCCGGTAATCAACCTGCTCCGGTGGACTTTCAGGGAGAAGAAGCCCATGGATATTATAATTGTCGACAAGACAGTTCCTTCGCTCGACCGTGAAAAACATAAGTCATTTAACTGGATTCTTACTAATGACCGGTTTGTAAAGAAAGAGAAGAAAACGAGCTTCTCCTACCGGAAAGATTATTATGGATTTTACCCCACGCGTCCAGTGAAAAAAAGGCTCTGGGAGAGAAAGGAATATCGTCTGGCTGACCTTAAAGAACTTCCGGAAAAAGCAGATGCTATATATATTACTGACACATACGGTGTTTTCTCAAATGAATGGTACCAGGCATTTTTCAAACCCCGTAAATCGAGGAAAATATATGGAGGCCTGAACAATAATGACAACCTCCTTATAAAAGAGATGAAAGACAGAAACAAGCTTGTCATTCTTGAATACAACACCTTCGATTATCCTACAGCTGAATATGAGTCTTTCAGGTTACAGGAAAGACTGGGTATAACCTACTCAGGCTGGACCGGAAAATACTTCAGTTCACTCGATACCACTCAAAAAAATTTTCCAACCTGGATGACTGCCATGTACAGAAAACAATTTAAACAACCATGGACATTCAGTCAGCCGGGAATAGTTTTTCTCCGTGACAAAGCAATTATAGTACTTGAGGAGGGCAGACATCTTAAAAATTCATTACCGTTAATTGTTACTGATCCGGAATATTGTACAAAATGGAACCTGCCTGAGACTGTCTCATTTGACGAGTGGTTCGATATAATAGATCCCCTGGAGAATACTGTTATTTCCAGATTTAACATCGCAACCACAAGTATTGGTGATACGTTGCTGGCTGAATTTGGCCTGGATAATGATTTCCCTGCAGTTATTCAGGAACCTGTACAAAAGAGAACCTTTTATTTTTCAGGCGATTTCTGCCACACTAATGTTCCGTACTGGTCATCTCGATTCGTAGGTATGGAGAAACTAACATCTATTCTCATTCCTAAAAGACAGGATGGTTCAAGGAAATTCTTCTGGCTCTATTATAAACCCCTGATACAGGGTATCTTCAATGATTACTATAACTCACTGACTGCAAAAGAGTAACTTTATAAATTAAATATTGATGGCACAGGCAATAAAGTTGTCTGTGCTTTTTATATATATAAGCATATGGAAAAGATTAAGCTGGCTGTTATACAGTATGATATATCATGGGAAGTGAAAGAAAAGAATTTCGGGATTATCGAAAAACTGATCTCACGCCTGGAGCAGGATACTGACATCCTGATCCTGCCCGAAATGTTTAATACGGGCTTCTCAATGAATACGGAAGGATTAGCTGAATCTCCCCGGGCCGATTCATTTGACTGGATGGTCCACATCGCGGAAAAACACAGGAGTGGTGTCTGTGGCAGCTATATTGTCCGGGATAAAGACAGGTTTTATAACAGATGGGTATTTGTCACCCCGGAAAAAAAATCGTGGACTTACGATAAACGCCATCTTTTTAGTCCGGGAAATGAGGATAAGGTATTTTCAAGGGGTTCCGAACGACTGATTTTCACATTCAGGGGTGTGAGGATCTCAGCGAATGTATGCTACGACCTTAGATTTCCTGTATGGACCAGAAATAAAGGGGAGTATGACCTGCTTATAAATTCGGCAAACTGGCCTGCTGCCAGAAGAGAGGTCTGGTTAACTCTCCTCAGGGCCAGAGCAATCGAGAACCAGTGTTATGTTGCCGGGTCAAACCGGATCGGCACCGACGGGAACAGGGTAAACCATGCCGGCGATTCCATGATAATCAGTCCGCGGGGTGAGGTCATTACCAGTGCAGGAAAGGATACAGAATGCCTGATCTCTGCAGTTATTTCAATTCCGGAATTAAAAGAATTCCGTAAAAAATTCCCCGTCCTTAAAGATGCGGATGACTTTATAATTACCTGATTTTACTTCAATGCCCTGCATAATACCTCAACCGGATGCAAAGCAATCCTGCCGGTCCCGTCTTTGATCTGATGCCGGCAGCTGGTTCCCGGCGCCGCAATAATAACGCTGTTGTCAGCTGCCCTTACTTCCGGAAAAAGTACAAGTTCCCCGATTTTATCCGACAATTCGAAATGTTCCTTTTCATAACCGAATGAACCGGCCATTCCACAACATCCGGAACGTATCTCCCTGACCTTGTAATTTAAAGGAATCGAGAGCATCTCAATGGAATCTGAAGAGGATGAGATAGCTTTCTGCTGGCAGTGGGCATGTAACAGGATTTCTGCACTTTCATCAGAAAATGATTCCCTCCTGATCCGACCTGCTCTGAATTCTCTGGCAATGAATTCATCTATCATAAAACTGTTTCCGGCAAGAGACAGTGCGGTGTCTTTCAATTCATTACCGGCAAGCTCCGGGTATTCATCCCTGAAACCCAGGATCGCTGATGGCTCTATGCCAATAAGTGGTACTTCCTTAGTAATGATTTCCGAGAAGATCCTTATATTCTTGCGGATAATGCTGCCTGCTTTTCTGATAAGACCTTTCGAGAGATATGTCCTCGCGCTTTCTCCGTGCTTCACTGTAATTATCCTGTAACCCAGTGATGTGAGAAGCCTGATAGCCGCTATACCTGTTGCTGTGTCATTGAAATTTGTGAATTCATCCACAAACAGGCAAACTGTACCCTGAGGTTCCTTCGGATTCATCGTCTCCAGGTTTTTCCTTATCCATCTTTTCAGGGTAATCTTGTATAGTAATGGTATAGACCTCTTATCAGCAATACCGGTAACCTTCTTCAATATTCCGGATGTAACCTTATTCCTGACAAAGAAGTTAAAGAGACCCGGAATAGCTGATCCTATGCGGTTTATGGTTGTTATGTAGGCAATAAGTCTGGTTCTCAGTGATATGCCATGTTTGTCGTGCCAGTGCTGAAGGAATTCGGCTTTAAGTTTTGCCATGTCAACTCCTGACGGGCATTCCGATTTGCATCCTTTACAGGATATACAGAGATCAAGTATTTCATATATTTCCTGGTGGTCCCATGGATTCTTTCCATCCGAATTAAGAAATTCCCTGAGAATATTCGATCTTGCCCTTGTGCAATCCTTTTCTTCACCTGTTGCCATAAATGAGGGACACATTGTTCCTCCGATTACACTCGTTTTACGGCAATCACCGGATCCGTTGCATTTTTCTGCTGCCCTTATTACTCCGCCGGTCGCGGAAAAATCAAAGAGTGTGCTGATTTCAGGGGTTTTTTTACCGGGAATATAACGCAGTGAGGTATTCATCTGCGGTGTATCTGTAATCTTGCCCGGATTCAATATGTTAAGCGGATCCCATGTTTTTTTTACCTCTTTAAGCAGATTATAATTATGCTCACCGATAACCACAGGGATAAACTCGCCCCTGAGTCTTCCGTCGCCATGCTCCCCGCTCATCGACCCTCTGTATTTTTTTACGATTTTCGCAGTTTCCAGACCAAGGGTCCGGAACAGTTCTGCATCCGCCGGATCTTTAAGGTTGAGCACAGGCCTCATATGCAATTCTCCGGTTCCGATATGTGCATGATATACAACATCTTTACCGTATTCCGAAAGCAACTTCTCAATGTCAGTAATGTATTCCGGCATCTGCTCAACATTGATCGCTGTATCCTCAATCAGCGATACAGGTTTCGGATCACCTTTCATGTTGGCAAGAACTCCCAGACCGGCTTTTCTTAAAGCCCACACTTTTGATATGTCCTTTCCCCTGACAACAGGGAAGGAATATCCATAACCTGCAGATTTTAAATCATTTATCATTTCTGCGATTACAGCATCGATCTCTGCCGGAGTTTCTCTTACGAACTCAACAATTACGATAGAACCCGGTTTTCCGTCCAGAAAGAATCTGTTGCTCCTCTGACTGATATTATTTTCTGTGAGATCAAGGATCCTGTCATCCATCATCTCGACAGCTGAAGGCTTATATTTCAGAGCAATGAGGTTGGTCCTGAATGCATCATTTCTTTTCTTAAGATGAATGCACACCAGGGCTTTATGCGGCGGTGGAAGCCTGACCAGGTTCAGCTTGATTTCCGTGACGATGACCAGTGTCCCCTCTGACCCGGCAAGCAGTTTGCAGAAGTTAAATGGATTTTCAGAACCTTTCTCAAAAACAGCAGTGTTGAGGAGAAGATCAAGGGCATAACCTGTATTTCTTCTGGGTATCCTGGGATCCGGATACCCGTTCCTGATCTGTTCCTTATTAACTGGATCATCCAACAGCGATTTAATGTTATGGTAAACAACTCCTTCAAGGCCTGTCGTATGACATTTTTTATTAAATGTATCCATGTCGACTGGTCCGAAAGTGGCCTCGCTGCCGTCACTTAAGATCGTTTTTAGCTCAATTGTATGATCTCTTGTTGATCCGTAAACAAGAGAATGTGATCCGCATGCATTATTACCGACCATCCCGCCAATGTTGCATCTGTCGGATGTCGATGTTTCAGGTCCGAAGAATAATCCTTTCTCCTTCAGGACCAGGTTCAGTTCGTCAAGAACAACACCCGGTTCAACTCTTACCCACATCTCCTTTTCGTTTATCTCAATGATCCTCTTCATAAACCTCGAGATATCGACTATTATTCCTGAACTTACAACCTGGCCTGCAAGCGAAGTTCCTGCAGCTCTGAGCGTTAAACCGATACCTTCTCCGGTGGCAAAAGCAAGTAACTTTTTCAAATCTGATTCTCCTTTCGGCCATGCTACAGCCATTGGGATCTCCCTGTAGACAGAAGCATCAGTTGCATAAATGGTTCTGGTGATTCTGTCATATTTCAGCTCTCCATCCAGACTTTTAGCCAGGATATCCAGTTTTGATTGTATTGCGTCAGGTTTCATAGATACTTTTCGAGCTGCTAATTTAGAAAAATGATTTGACAGGAATTTTGAATTGGATATTTATGAAGAATATTTCTTAAAAAATTGATTTCCTGACAATATTCATGTATTTCGAGATTGTAAATAAGGACTTTTTTTTCGTACATTTAGCAAGAAATTTAGAATTAACTAAACAACTGATATACAATGGAATTATTGGACAGCATAAAAATAAATGCCCGTAAACATAATAAGCGGATCGTGCTTCCTGAGGGATACGAGGAACGGACGATCCGGGCTGCCGATATTGCCCTGGCGGAAAATATCGCCCGTATAATCCTGATAGGCGACCCTGCGGAAATAAAATCACGTGCGGCAGCTCTGGGTTTAAAGAATCTCGAAAGGGCAACACTCGTCAATCCAAAATCCCATTCTAAAAAGGAGCATTATGTAAGTATGATGGTCGAACTTCGGAAAAACAAGGGCATGACCGGTGAAGAAGCATCCAAACTGATTGAAGACCCGCTTTATCTTGGTGTCCTGATGATCAAGAACGGTGATGCCGACGGTGAAGTTTCCGGGGCTGACCATGCTACGGGTGATGTTGTACGTCCTGCCTTACAGTATGTCAAGACCGCTCCGGGAATCACAGTTGTTTCGGGTGCATTCATTATGATCCTGCCCGATAAAAGCTTCGGTGAGAATGGAGTACTGATATTTGCAGATGGGGGTGTCCATCCGGATCCAACAGATAAGGAACTGGCTGAGATTGCCATTGCAACAGCCAATACTGCCCGAGCTCTCGGGGGCTTCGAACCGAAGGTTGCCCTGCTCAGTTTTTCAACAAAAGGAAGCGCAACGCATGAAATGGTAGATAAGGTAATAAGCGCAACCAAAATTGCTCAGCAAATGGCTCCGGATCTTATAATTGATGGTGAATTACAGGGCGATGCAGCCCTGGTTGAGGCTATCTGTATAAAAAAAGCACCTGGCAGCAAGATTGCCGGAAAAGCAAATGTGCTCATCTTTCCCGACCTTAACTGCGGAAATATCGCTTACAAGCTTGTTCAGCGCCTCGCTCATGCTG